>JAQUCY010000047.1 GCA_028685975.1 Acholeplasmataceae bacterium
CCGTGTTCTCCGCAAATACCAAGTTTTAGATTTGGTCTTTGTTGTTTACCTAGTGTAACAGCAGTTTCCATTAATTTACCAACACCATTTTGGTCGATATGGGCAAATGGATCGTTTTCAAATATCTTAGTATCATAGTAGTAACTTAAGAACTTAGCAGCATCATCTCTACTAAATCCAAATGTCATTTGAGTTAAGTCGTTTGTACCAAAGCTGAAGAAGTCTGCTTCTTTAGCAATGTCATCGGCTAAAATACAAGCTCTAGGGATTTCAATCATGGTCCCAACATGGTATTTAATGTTTAAGCCTGAAGCTTTAATCATTTCATCCGCAGTTTTGACAACATAGTCTTTGATGTATTTTAATTCTTTAACTTCGCCAACAAGTGGAATCATAATTTCTGGTTCAACTTTTAAGCCTGTTTTTGTGACAGCGATTGCTGCACCAATAACGGCCTTTGTTTGCATAACCGCAATTTCAGGATAAGTAATCGAAAGTCTTACACCTCTGTGACCTAACATTGGGTTTGTTTCATGTAGGGAGTCAACAGTTTCTTGGAGTTTTTCATAACTAACACCCATATCTTTAGCTAATTCTTCGATTTCAGCTTTAGTATGAGGTAAGAATTCATGCAAAGGTGGATCTAAATATCTAACTGTAACTGGATAGCCTTGCATAGCCTTGTATAATTCTTCAAAGTCTTTTTGTTGCATAGGAAGAATCTTAGCTAACGCTTTTTCTCTTTCTTCTTTGGTAGAGGAAAGAATCATTTCACGCATTGGTTTAATTCTGTCTGCTTCAAAGAACATATGTTCTGTACGGCATAAACCAATCCCTTGGGCACCAAAGTCATAAGCCACTTTAGCATCTCTTGGGTTATCCGCATTTGTTCTTACGTCTAACGCACGGTATTTATCCGCCCAAGCCATTAATTGTGCAAATTCACCACTAATCGTAGCCTCAACAGTAGGAATCTTTTGGCCATAAACCTTACCAGTAGAACCATCTAATGAGATGTAGTCGCCTTCAACAAAACGTTTGCCATTAATTTCAAAGAATTTTTGTTCTTCATTAACAACTAAATGATCAGCACCAGCTACACAGCAAGTACCCATCCCTCTAGCAACAACCGCTGCGTGAGAAGTCATTCCACCTCTAGCTGTAAGAATACCTGAGGCAACAACCATACCAGCGATATCTTCAGGCGAAGTTTCAAGTCTAACTAAAATAACAGGTAGACCATCTTTTTCTTTAAGTTCAGTTGCTCTAGCAGCAGAGAATACCACTCTACCATAAGCAGCACCAGGTGATGCAGCTAGCCCTTGACCTACAGGTTTAGCAGCAGCTAATGCCTTTGAATCAAAGTTAGGGTGTAAAAGTTGGTCTAATGATTTAGGTTCTACTCTTAAAACAGCTTCGGATTCACTAATTAAACCTTCTTTAACCATGTCTGTTGCAATCTTAACGGCAGCAGGCGCAGTACGTTTACCATTTCTAGTTTGAAGGATATATAATTTAGATCTTTCAATAGTGAATTCTAAGTCTTGCATATCTTTGTAGTGATGTTCAAGTTTATCTGTAATTTCATGGAATTGTTTGTAAATTTCAGGAGAATCTTTTTCTAGTTCACTAATTGGTTTTGGTGTTCTAATTCCGGCAACAACGTCTTCACCTTGTGCGTTAAATAAGTATTCACCAAAAAGGGTATTTTCACCTGTAGATGGGTTTCTTGAGAAGGCAACCCCAGTACCACAGTCATCCCCCATATTACCAAATACCATAGATTGTACGTTTACGGCAGTACCCCATGAATAAGGAATATGGTTTAATCTTCTATAAATATTAGCTCTTGGGTTATCCCATGATCTAAATACTGCTGATACAGCACTTAGTAATTGATCAACTGGATCTTGAGGGAACTTGTCGCCTTTTAATTCTTCGTAACGAACTAAGAATGCTTTAGCGATTTCTTCCATATCTTGAGCGGTTAAATCTTTATCATCATGGATGCCTTTTTCATTTTTTCTTGTTTCTAAGATATGTTCAAAGTTTTCTTTGTCTACACCCATAACAACATCCGCAAACATCATAATGAATCTTCGATAAGAGTCATAAGCGAAACGTGGATTATCCGTAAGTTTAGCTAACCCAACAACAGACTCATCATTTAAACCTAAGTTTAAGATAGTGTCCATCATTCCTGGCATAGAAGCTCTTGAACCACTTCTAACAGAAACTAATAATGGATTGTTAATATCGCCGAACTTTTTACCAGCTTTTTCTTCAACTTTCTTAAGACTAGCTAAGATTTCTTGTTCAATGTTATTGGCAATTTTCTTACCGTCTTCGTAGTATTTTGTACAAGCTTCTGTAGTCACAGTAAAGCCAAACGGAACAGGAAGACCTAAATTGCTCATTTCAGCTAAGTTTGCACCTTTACCACCTAGTAGGTCACGCATGCTTGCGTTACCTTCATTAAATAGATAAACGTATTTTTTACTCATATTATTTTCCTTTCTTTATTGAAATAAAATTTACCAAATACATTATATCACAAAGACCCCTCATTTCAACTTCTTGTAAGAATGGTAGCGTATTCATTAATGAATCTATCTTGGTTTACTTAATAGTTTAATCAAACTATCTCTTATAATAGGCTTAAAATAAACATGATTTTTAGGTATAATAAGGTTATCTATTGATAGAGGTATAACATGAAAAAACAAATTATCAATTATATCGGTTATTTTATGATCTTATTAGGGGTAATAAGTTATTTTGGCGTATCCCTATACTTTAAAAGAAATGATATAGGAAACATTTTATTTATTAGTTTATTATTAGTTGGTTTCTTATATGGAATGTTTAAAGCGAGACCTATAAATACTAGAATTTTGTTTAAGCTAGATAAAGATGTTTTTCTAGGTATTGTAGTTGTCATCATTGGAGGTTTAATTCCCTACATGTTAAACAAACATTTAAATTTTAATGTGGTCTTAGGATCTGCAGTCGTTGGGATAGCGGGAGGACTCGTTTTAAAGAAGTATGAAGCAGCATTGTATTGTGGATCGTTTATTGGCATGTGTTCAACAGAAGTATTTAATTATCCTGAGTTTATTTTAGTATCATTATTAACTGGTGTTTTATTTATTTTAGTAAAAGAAGTCTTTAATGGTTATGGTGGAAAATTAGGAACCACGGCTTTTATCTTTGGGTTTCTCTTTTATTTTACTTTTTACAATAACCCCAATTTACCTAGTACGTTTACCCCAATTCAAATTGTGATTGTTATCGTGGGATCCTCTTTAGCTGCTTGGATTACTTATGTATTTAATGTTAAGTTTGAATTAGGGCCAGTTCTAGCCAGTGGCTTGGTTGGGTTAGGGCTTGGGGTTGTTTTAGTATTAGAAGGAAGTAGGTTTTCACTTAACCTTGCCTCAATCATTTTTGGGGCAACATTCGTTGGAATGTGTTCAAAGGAAATCGCCAAAAATGAATGGTTTATAATCATTAGTGGCATGCTGTTTGGTGGTATTTATATCATGATGATTCCTTTTAACGGCTTGGGTGGTATGTTAGGAACCACGGCTTTTATTAGTACGATTACGCTTTATGGATTAAGAAATCTGGTTAATAAAACGCGTCATTTCTTACAAAAATATTAACAGTTTATCTAAGATTGTGTTATACTAATATGTTACATAAGGAGTGATAATTTGTATCAAGAAATTCATCAGTTAATTAAAAAATATGATAAGATTATTATTCATAGGCATAAAAATCCAGATATGGACGCCGTTGGATCTCAAATGGGGTTATATTATCTGATTAAAGAAAACTTTAAAGATAATGAGGTCTATGTGGTAGGAGATACAAATAAATATGTCAAAGAACCAGTAGATATTATTGAAGATTTTATTTATGAGGGATCACTTGTGATAATTTTAGATGTCGCGGTTAGTCATTTAGTCAGTGATGATCGATTTAAACTTGCTAAAGAGATAGTCGTCATTGATCATCATCAAAATGAATGTGATATTGAAACAAATCATATTTATATGGATGTTACATATTCTGCCTGTGCAGAATACTTAACAGATATATTTAGAAACCTAAACTATCGATTTAATGATCATATTGCGAATTACCTTTATGCAGGGATTATTACAGATACAGGAAGATTCCAGTGGATGAAAGATCCGGTTAAGTTATTTAATATAGCAGGTTTTCTTGTCAAAGAGGGGGCTAACCCTACGGATATCTACAATAGTTTATATGTAGAATCATTAGAATCTCGTCAAATGAAAACATACTTTCAAAGTAAGTATCAATATGAGGACGGACTGGCGATACTAAAAAATGATAAATCGGTTTATGAAATTTATGATATGGATACGTTTAGTATTTCTAGAGGAATGGTTAATTTGGCAAGTGGCATTGATGAAATAAAAATTTGGCTAAACTTTACGGAAGAAAAAACATCTGATAACATTATTGGAGAATTTAGAAGTAGGCAAATTCCAATTGTGGAGATAGCCAAAAAGTATGGCGGTGGGGGTCACCTTAACGCTTGTGGGGCAACTTTAAAGAGTTGGGATGAAGTAAATTTAATTATTAATGATTATAAGAAATTGTTGGAGGAATATAAGAATGGAAATTAAACAACTAATATTAGATAAAATAAAAGCTTATGATACGATTGTCATCCACGGACATATGAGACCAGATGGAGATTGTTATGGGTCTACTTTTGGCTTAAAGGGAATCATTGAAACAACTTTTCCTAATAAGAACGTTTATGTCGTAGGTCAAGAAAGTGGTTATGTGAGTTTCTTGGGTAAACCAGATATAATCGAGGACTCTGTTTATGAAGGTGCTTTGTCAATCGTATGTGACACGGCTACAGAAGATAGAATCAGTGATAAACGTTATAAATTAGGGAAAGAAATCATTAAAATTGATCACCATATTCCAAATGAAGACTCTTACTATGCCGATTATTATTGGGTAGAAGATGAATTGCCAAGCTGTAGTCAAATGATCGCTGATTTCTTTGAAACATTTGAAGATCAACTTTTATTAAATCATGCTGGTGCTCAGGCAATGTATGTAGGGATCTTAACAGATACGGGCAGATTTAGATTTAGAGGTGTTGATAGAAAGACACATGAAATGGCAGGGCTGTTACTAGATTTTGGGGTTGATGTTGAATATGTTGATTACCAATTATCAATTCAAACCATGGATCAAGTTAAATTAAAAGGGGAAGTATTATCTAATTTTAAGACAACTGATAATGGCTTTATTTATTTTATCATGACGAGAGATATCATCGATAAATATAAACTAAGTGATGAAGATGCCGCGGCCATGGTATCTAATTTAGGTGGGATTGAAGGTTATCCTGTTTGGGCACTGATTATAGAATATCCAACCGATATTAGAATAAGACTGAGAAGTAGAACCCCAGAAATAGAATCTATTGCGAGAAAATATGATGGTGGTGGACATGCAAAAGCTGCCGGTGCATCATTAAAGAGTTGGGATGATTTAGGCCAGTTTGTTAAAGATGTGGATAATCATATTAAAGCCAATAAGGAATAATTTATGCTTAATGAAGCCTGTTTAAACTTAGAGGTTAAAACACCTTTAAAGCCTTTAGAAGACATTGAAAGAAGTCTTCAAAAGACATATCGAAAGCCACTATTAGGTAAATTTATCAAAGCGATTAAGGCTTATAATTTAATTGAACCGAATGACAAAATAGCGGTAGGCATTAGTGGGGGAAAAGATTCTTTATTATTAGCGAAATTATTTATGGAACTTCATAAATATAGTGATATTCCCTTTGAACTAGAATATATCGCGATGAATCCAGGATGGAATCAAAAGAATTTAGATCAATTGATTGAAAATTGTCGGTACTTAAATATTCCAGTTAAGATTAAAGAATCGAGAATTTTTGAGGTTACTGAAAGGATTGCTGGCAATAACCCTTGTTATATGTGTGCACGAATGAGAAGAGGGTTTTTATATCAGTTCGCGAAAGATGAAGGTTGTAATAAATTAGCGCTAGGACATCATTTTGATGATGTGATAGAGACGACCATGTTAAATGTATTATATGGGTCACAATTTAAGACAATGGTACCCAAAATTGAGGCTGAAAACTTTTCAGATATGGAATTAATTCGACCTTTGGTATTAATTAAAGAAGAGGATATCATCAAATTTACTAAAGCATCTGGAATTCAAACGATGAATTGTGGGTGTACGGTCCAAGCTGAAAAATTTGGGAGTAAAAGAGCACTTATTAAAGAACTTATTAAAAAACTTAAAGAAGATAATCCGAATGTGGATCATTCTATCTTTACGAGTGCGACCAACATTAATCTAAACCAAGTTTACGGTTTTGAATATAATGATAACAATAAAGATTTTAATCAGATTTATGAAGAAAGGAAGAAAAAAGATGGCAAATAATTTTTTATTAGTTTCAAATGAATTAGAATTAATTAAGAGTACTGGGTTTTGGGAATATATTATTATTCCACTTGCGATAGTCTCGGTAATTACGTTTCTAATTGGGTTAGAACGCCAGAACATTGGGAAAAGTGCTGGTATCTCTCCTCACGTCTTAATCGGTGTATCTGCAGCTGTTATCGCAATCTTACAACGCTATTTATGGATTGATGGTGGCATGTTACAGGATAATCAACGTTTAATTGCTCAAATACTTCCAGGCATCGGGTTTATCGGTGCTGGTGTTATTATGAAAGGCGATAAAACCATTGTGGGGTTAACCACTGCGGCAACCATATGGACTTGTGCAGTAATAGGGTTAGTGGTAGGCAGTGGCTATATTATTATTGGTGGGTTATTTGGAGTCGCTGTATTATTATTTATTTATATTAGAGATATTAAGCGCGGAATCAACCCATTTAAACAACATGTACACTATGACTTTGGTGATACGGATGTAGACGAAGACGAAAGAAGACGTCACGCATAAGTTAAATTAATATTTAACAAAAGACCTATTTCAAGGTCTTTTTTCGTTTAATAAGTTTTTTTTAATTTTGATGAAAATTTATCTTAACATACCGTACTATGTAATGTATAGTATTGTGTGTAGGGGGGTATCGTATGAATCCACAACTTAAAAAAGGCTTTCTAGAAACATTAGTCTTAGCTGCGATTAAAGAAGAGCCTTCTTATGGTTATAAGATAATACAAGATGTTTCAGAAGTGTTAGAAATAAGCGAATCAACTCTTTATCCAATATTAAAGAGGTTGGAAACTCAAGGGTTTGTGACAACGTATTTTGAGGAACATCAATCACGGTTAAGAAAGTATTATAAGATTACGGTTAATGGCCTAAAGGAAATTGATAAGGCACGAGATGATTTTAATAAAATTGAAAGTATCTATAGATACATAATGAGGTAGTATATGAATAAGAAAGAATTTATTAAAGCGTTAAGTAAAGAGCTTCATGATTATGAAGACAGAGATGAGATCCTCAGTTATTATGAAGAGTTAATTAATGAAGCGGTCTTAAATGGTGAAACAGAAGAAGGTTTTGTCTTTAAATTAGGAACCCCTTTTCAAATAAGAGAAGCCTTGTTGAATGACGGGTCATTTAAAAAGAAACTTAAAGAGAAAGAAAACTTTCAAATTAAAAGGTTGTTTTCGACAACAGCGAAGATATTTAGTGGTATTGTCGTTGGGTTTGTGGCATTTGTGATGGGGATTGTAGGGGTTAGTTTTGTTGTTGGGGGATTACGTAATACAGTATCAATTATTTTTAGATTTATGATTAACTTTCCCACTAAAGTTGAAATCTTTTTCTTTCTTTTTAGCCAACTTATATTAGGGATCGGGCTATTATTGTTAGGGATAGGGATACTTTGGTATATATTATTAAACATGAAAATGTTTTTTATGAGGTTAACAGGGAAAATTGATTCGTCAATGAACAAAAGGAGAAAAGCATGAAAACATTTCTTAAAGTAGGATTGATTGTTTTTATTATTGGTATAATAAGCAGTATTGGGTTTGGAATATGGGCTTATCCAGAGATTAAAAACGAGGTAGAGTTGGTGGATAAAAGTTATACTTATGAACAAGATGCTTATGAAGAAATTCATTTGGAATTTGTAAATCAAGCAGTCGAGATCAAAAAGAGTACAGATGATAAAATTCATATTGATTTTAACCATGAAAAATATGAAGAGGTTACAGTTACTGAGACTGGATCAACACTAACAATTAAAGTTACTTCAACTTGGTGGGAACGATTTATAAACAGTTCATTGATTAGTTTTAGTAATTGGTTTTTTACTAGTAAAGCGACTATCCAACTATCAGAAACCCTTTATAAGGTTTATGTTAAAACCACAAATGGGGGATTTAATGTTGATGGTGTTAATACAGAATCTATGGAACTAAGAACCTCAAATGGAAAAATTCTGGTAGAAAATAGTAACTCAGATAGTTTTCTATTGAAGACATCCAACGGAGCAATTGTTTTAACGAATGTGGAAGCTGATATTATAAATGGAGAAAGTTCAAACGGAAAACTTGTATTCACTAATGTTTTAGCTAATTTAATCAGTGTTGAAACTTCTAATGGTGACATTAACATAGATAAAGTCAATAGTGAGTCCTTTACCACGATAACTTCTAACGGGACCATTATTGGTATTGATATTACATCTAACAATATGAAATTTAATACCAGTAACGGGGGGATTAATGTAACTGTTAAGGGTCTATTTGAGGATTATAAAGTTAAGACTAGAACAAGTAATGGAAACGTTAAAATAAACGAGGCAGAATATGGTAACGCGACTTACCACGATACAAAAATTCCTTATTTAGAAGCAATGACTTCGAATGGAAATGTTAAAATAACTTTTGAAAATTGAAATTAGA
>JAQUCY010000004.1 GCA_028685975.1 Acholeplasmataceae bacterium
CGTTCATTTGATTGAAAACGTGTTCACTGAGAATAGGGCTTTCTTTTAAAGTTAGAATTGATTATTATGAAGTTAACAAAACAATTCAAATTGAAATGAAGGAGAAAAGTTAATATGAACAAAGACAAACTTATCTCTAATGAGGTAGATGTTTTAGTCTCTAATGCCTTAATTGCACTAGATGAGTATATGGACTACACTCAAGAGAAAATTGACGAAATTGTAGCTAAAGTTTCTGTTGCAGCTATTGATGCTCATGGTTTACTGGCTAAACTTGCAATAGATGAAACTAAAAGAGGCGTATTTGAAGATAAAGCCACTAAAAACTTATTTGCAGTCGAGTATGTGATTAACCATATTAGACATTTAAAAACTGTAGGGATTATCTCTGAAGATAAGGTTACAGGTATTACTGAAATTGCCGATCCAGTTGGGATAGTATGTGCGATTACACCTGTCACAAACCCAACTTCAACAACGCTATTTAAAGCCTTGATTGCGCTAAAAACGAGAAACCCAATTGTATTTGCGTTTCACCCAAATGCTCAAAAAAGTAGTGTTGAGGCAGCGAAGATAATCAGAGATGCCGCCATTCAAGCAGGGGCACCAAAGTATGCGATATCTTGGATTGAAACTCCAAGTTTAGAAAACACCAATAGTTTAATGTACCATGAAGGGGTTGCCACTATTTTAGCAACCGGAGGTAATGCGATGGTTAAGGCCGCTTATTCATGTGGTAAACCAGCCCTTGGTGTTGGGGCCGGAAACGTTCCAGCCTATATTGAAAAAACAGCCAATTTAAAACAAGCCATTAATGACATAGTAATGTCTAAAGCCTTTGATAATGGAATGGTTTGTGCTTCTGAACAAGCAGCAATTGTTGATGGTGAAATTTATAATGAAGCGATAGAAGAATTTAAGAAACTACATGTTTATGTTTGTAATAAAGAAGAAAAAACGAAATTAGAAAAATACATGTTTCCTAATGGATCAAAACTAAATCCCTATGTGGTAGGTAAGAGTGCCCCACATATTGCAGAACAAGCGGGGTTTAGTGTTCCAGAAAATACCAATATATTAATTGTAGAGTGTAAGAGTGTCGGTGAAAATGAACCTCTTACAAGAGAGAAGTTATCTCCAGTTTTAGCTTTAATCAAAGCTAAAAGCACTGAAAATGGCATTAGACTGGCTAGAGAAATGGTTGAACTAGACGGTCTAGGCCATTCCGCTGTCATTCATACAGAAACCGATGAGATTAAAAAAGCATTTGGACTTGAACTTAAAGCCGTTAGAATCATTGTTAATTCACCAGCAACCTTTGGTGGAATTGGAAATATCTATAATAGATTCATTCCGTCTTTAACACTTGGATGTGGATCATATGGTAGAAACTCAGTTTCAGACAACGTTAGTGCGATTCATTTATTAAACATTAAACGAATTGGTGAAAGGAAAAATAATATGCAATGGTTTAAAGTACCATCTAAAATATACTTTGAAAAAGATTCAATTGAATATTTAAGACAAATGCGTGATGTGAGTAAAGTGGTTATTGTAACAGATAGAGTAATGGTAGATTTAGGCTATGTTAAAAAAGTTACTGACCAATTAAGTTTAAGAAGAAATCACGTCGTTTACCAACTGTTTACCGATGTTGAGGCAGACCCATCATTAGATACTGTAATGAAAGGATACCGATTAATGAAAGCCTTCCAACCAGATACGATTATTGCTATTGGTGGTGGTTCACCGATGGATGCTGCTAAAGCCATGTGGTTATTCTATGAAAATCCAGAAGTAGACTTTAATGATTTAAAACAAAAGTTTATGGATATTAGAAAACGTGCATTTAGATACCCTGAATTAGGTAAGAAAACGAAACTGGTTTGTATTCCAACCACATCAGGTACTGGTAGTGAAGTAACACCGTTTGCGGTTATCACTGATAGTGAATCTAGTAAGAAGTACCCACTTGCGGATTATTCATTAACCCCCACAGTTGCGATTATTGATCCAGCTTTAACAATTACTCAACCAAAATCAGTTACCGCTGATACCGGTATGGATGTTCTAACCCATGCAGTAGAAGCTTATGTATCTGTTATAGCGAGTGATTATACAGATGCATTAGCGTTACAATCAATAAAAATGGTATTCACTTACTTAAAACGTGCTTATGATAATGGTAATGATTTTGAAGCTAGAGAAAAGATGCATAACGCATCAACCATGGCTGGAATGGCATTTGCGAATGCTTTCTTAGGAATATCACACTCAATGGCTCATAAAGTTGGAGGATTTTATCATATTCCTCATGGTAGAATTAACGCGATATTATTACCATATGTAGTGTTATATAATGGTGAAGTTCCAGCTAAATTATCGACTTGGCCTAAATATAAAAACTTTGTTGCTAATCAAAAATACTATGAGTTAGCTCTAGCGATTGGATTAAATCCTAAAACAGTTACTGAAGGGGTAAAAATGTTTGCTCAGGCTTGTCATGATTTGGGTAAATCCTTAGGCATTGAAATGAATTTCTTAGCTCAAGGTGTTGATGAAAAAGACTTCATAGAAAATACCGAAAAGATAGCATATTTGGCTTATGAAGACCAATGTTCAACTGCCAACCCAAAATTACCACTCGTTGTGGACATGAAAGAGATTTTAGAAAAAGCTTTATACGGTAAAACATTTAAATAACAAGATTAATAAAAAGGATGAAATTAATTGGATAATCTCATCCTTTTATTATTTTATTACTTATAAAGGTTTTACATTTATTGGATTTTTTGATACTATCTTAATAATGAGTTTTAGGGGAGGAATATAATATGAACAAGGTTTTTAAAGTTGGAGTAACATTTATTTTATTAATGGTTACTGTTTTATTAGTTACAGGGTGTAATGAAAAAGAAATAACCATCACGTTTGATAGTACTGGTGGGTCGGATATTGAAGTTATGACCGTAAAAACAGAAGAGGATCTAGTAAAACCAATAGATCCCACTAAAGAAGGGTATACGTTTAAAGCGTGGTATCTAGATGAATCACTCAGTGAAATTTATTTATTTGAGGCTAAGCCAAAGGACAATATTACCTTATATGCAAAATGGGATATTAATCGTTATACCATGAGTTTTGAAACAAATGGTGGAAATCCAATGGATTCTATTATAGGTGATTATAACCAAGAGATTACTAATGTAAATGATCCAGTTAAAGAAGGTTATTCCTTTATAGGGTGGTATAGTGATATTGATTTAACAAATGCCTATACGATTTCTACAATGCCTTCAAAGGATATTACATTATATGCAAAATGGGCAATTAATAGTTATACCATTAGTTTTCAATCAAACGGTGGTAGTGGTGTAGTTGATATTAAAGTACCATTTGGATCAATGATTATTGCCCCAAATAATCCAGTAAAAGAGAATTATCTATTTATGGGTTGGTATGAAGATATAAATTTAACCAATGAATTTGTTTTTACAACCATGCCATCTAGTGATATTACTTTATATGCGAAATGGGAAGAAGATCCAAAAGGGTTAATCTTCTTAGAGGATACTGAAGGGTTTATTGTAACAGGGTATAACGGGAAAAATGTTGATGTTGTAATCCCAAGTATATTTAAATCGAAACCAGTAATTGGAATTTCAGACAGTGCATTTTCCAACCGTAATGATATTATTAGTATTTATGTGCCGTCCAGTGTCAAGACCATTGGCAATAAAGCATTTAATAATTTAACTTCATTAACTACATTCACAGTAGAAGAAAAAAGTCAGTTAACATCTATTGGTGATGATGCATTTAATAATGCAAAATCACTTGTAAGCTTTACACTACCTCGCAGTGTTACAACCATAGGGGTAAGAGCTTTTCAAGATACACTTGCGTTAAGTTCATTTATCTTTGAAAGTGACAGTCAATTAGAATTTATAAACGATGATATGTTTAATAATGCTCAATCACTGACATCTATTACTTTACCAGTGGGTATTACTAGTATTGGAAATCAAGCCTTCCAATACGCGATGAAGTTAGAAAGTATTAATATCCCAAATACGGTTAAAAGTCTAGGAGATCGGTCATTTTATGAGGCAAACAGTTTGATTTCTATAACCTTTGAGGATAACAGTCAACTTACTTCAATTGGAAATTACGCTTTCCTTAGTGCATATTTACTACCAAGTATTGTGATCCCAAGAAGTGTTGAAACAATGGGGATGCGAGTATTTTACTTTGATAGAAGTCTAACGATTTATGCGGAGATTGAATCAAAACCTGAGGGTTGGAGTATTGATTGGAACCCGTCTAATAGACCTGTAATTTGGGGTTACACAAAATAAGAAAGCAAGTGACTTATGATTACCTATGAAAAACATTCTATTAAATTATTAAACGGTGAAACACTCTTTTATATTGAAAAAGGAACCGGACCTAAAACAATTCTTTTAATTCATGGGAATTTAACCTCAAGTGTCCATATGGTAACCTTGATGGATGAATTAAAAGAGTCTTATAGAGTGATTGCACCAGACTTAAGAGGTTTTGGTGATTCGAGTTATAATAATGAGTTTAGATCTTTAAAAGAACTGGCTCAAGATTTAGTCTTGTTTTGTCATGAACTGAAGATTGATGAGGCACATGTTGTTGGATGGTCCACTGGATTTGGGGTTGCGATGGAACTTGCTATCATAAACCCGAGCCTAGTCAAATCATTATTTAGTTTAGAAGGTATGTCTGTAAAGGGGTATTATTCTAGAGGAAGAAATATGCCAACATTTAATAGTTACCTTGATATGTCCAATAATCCAATTATGCGATCAATGCCTGATGTCTTAGAGAGTAAAGACTACCAAAAGGTCAAATATGTTTGGGAAAACACCCTTTTAATTAAAACTAAATTAGAAGAAGATCTCATAGACTTATATGTGAAAGAAACCCTTAAACAGCGCTGTTTAATGAATATCAATTGGTGTTGGGTGAACTTTAATTTATCAGATGAACCCAACCTTTATGTAAAAGGTAATGGTCAAATGCATTTAATTAAATGTCCAGTTTATATCACCAAAGGTATGATTGATAATGTGGTTACCCCAGATATGATTGATGAAAACATCACAAGACTTAAAAATGTTAAAGTCTTTGAATTTAAAGAGGGTAGTCATTGCCTCCATTATGATGAATTAGAAAGTATTTTAAAGCTTATAAAAACACATTTGTAATAAAGTTCCCAAATGGGAACTTTATTATATAAATAACATGATGGTTAAACAGAACATTAAGCGTATCTTAAGACTATAGAAGCGATATATAATATAATGACTTTATGAACAATAAAGGAGTTTAAGATGACAGATATTATAAAAGATTCAAATAGATTATTTATTGGAAATGATGTTCCAACCGATTATCAAAATCCCAATTCAAATTTAAAAGTTCATAGTGTTGTTAAACCGCTTACTGAAGAAGAAGTAATAGAGGTTGTTAAATACGCCAATGAACATAATCTAGTAATCATTACCCGTGGGGGTAATACTGGTGTTGCTGGTTCTCAAACCCCATTTTTAGGCAATGAAATTATTATCGATTTAAGTTTAATGAATAAAGTCATTGAACTGGATAAAGAAACCATGACCTTAACCGTTGAACCAGGTATCACCATTGAAACGGTTCAAAAGTATGCGTTAGATCATGGTTTAATGTATGCCCCAGACCCAGCATCTAAACAATCTACCATTGGAGGGAACGTTTCTACCAATGCTGGTGGGATGAGAGCGGTAAAGTACGGGACAACTAGACAAAGCATAAGAAGCTTAGAAATTGTTTTAATGAACGGCTCAAAATTAGTATTAGGGTCTAAGAATATTAAAGATTCATCCGGCTATAATTTAAAAGATCTATTTATTGGTAGTGAAGGGACATTAGGCATTATTACAAAAGTCATGTTAAAACTTATTCCAAAACCACTTTATAATGTGACAACCTTACTTGCTTTTGATGATGAAGTCATCGCAACTGAAACGGTGATTAATATCTTAGCTAAAGGCCATATCCCAACCGCGCTAGAATTCTTTGATAAAGAATCCATGAAATATAGTGAAAAACTATTAAATAAGAAATTCATTACCCAAAAAGGCAATGCCTATTTACTAGTAACCGTTGATGGAAATGATTTAAACACCTTAAATAATACCCTTAATCAAATCCATGATATTTCCAGTGGTGCCGTTGAAAAATTAATCTTAACAGACGAAGAAGCCGTTGATGCGTGGGTTATGAGAGATTATATTTTATATGGTTTATATGCTACTACCAAGTTTGAAATGTTAGATGAAGTGGTTCCAATTAACCAGTTTGCGGAAATTATTAAATATACCAAAACTTTAGAGAAAAAATACGATGTAAAAGTATTAAACTTTGGTCACTCAGGGGATGGTAACGTCCATACGATTATGATTAGAGATAATTTTACAGATGAGGCTTGGCCAGCTGTAAGACAAGGATTCCTTGATGATCTATATCAAGAAATCTACCGCTTAGGTGGATTAATCTCAGCGGAACATGGTATTGGTGTTTATAAACAAGAACACTTCTTAAAGAATACCCCTAAAGCCAATGTGGATGCGATGCGAGCCATCAAACAAGCTTTAGATCCAAAGAATCTATTAAACCCAGGAAAAATATTTTAATAAAAAAGCCACCTTTTAGTTAGAGGTGGCTTTTTCTTTGATTAGAGGAGATTTCTATTATGAACGAGTTCGATAGTGTCATTGATATTTCTTAAATCTTTTGATACTTTAAAGACTAATTGACCTGCTATCAGGGCTTCACCAGCTGAATATTCTGGTTTATATATATGTAAGTAGAGTAAGTTATCAATAACTTCATATTTTGTTAATACACGTTCTAAATTGGTGTTAGAACTAATATATCTATGTAAAAATAAAGAATAAGTTTCAAAGAAGGTTTCATCTATTTGTAAATCTAGGTTAAGTTTTAAGTAAGTCTCATAATCATCTATATAACCATCACTTAATATATCATCACTAACTGTTGGTTTGTTTGAATATAGTAGTTGTAAGAACTCATTAAATTCAATGATTTCAATTTTAAAAGATTTGGTAAATCCTTTATAAGAAACATAGATAGTTTGGTTGCCTACATGATTGGAATCATAAGCGGATAAACTATATTCAGATGGAATATATTCATAATGACCATCAGTATTGATTAGGTATACTTCAAGGTAAGTTAAATCCACATAGGCTCCTTTTTGAAATACAAGTTTTGGAGGTAAACCTATATACATTCTAACATAATCATTTAATTCAATATCATCCACTGTATTATGAAAGGGTTTATCAGAATAAGAGCCATCTTCAAAAGTTATATGATGATGAGAAATGATTCGATTAATATTATTTAAAATAGCTTTTTCCACACTAACGACAACTGTATAATAACGAAGATCATCCGTAAACATTGGTGTAGCCGCGCTTGAAGTAAGGGCAACTTCTAAAGTAGAATCATTTAAATAAAATAGACTCTCTATTGAATCAATTAGTAAACTACCACTTCTATACCCGCCAACAACAATCATGGAACGATTAGAGAAGAAGTCTTCTTCAATTGTAATAGGAAAATCAGTTGTTAATGATTTATAAGTTTCCATTGAATCAATAATAACTGAACCATTAATAAACATTTCCTCTAATGTGATATAGTGAGTTTGAAATTCTAACGACTCATAGGTGAGGGCGGTGTCTTTGTAGAGATTCATTTCCTTAATTAAATCTTCTTTTGTGATGGAGCTATTTATATTAATTTCTCTACCCGTTGTATGAAGATTTAAGTAAATGATATTGGTATAGTCTAAACTGCTCATGATTTTAGAATAATCATTTAATAAATCTTTTTGGTTAATGTAGTTCATAATGAATGATTTAGAGACATCACTAAGATTAGAAGTGGTATAACCCCATTTATTTTTATCATGATATTTAGTTTTCCAATCATTGACGGTGTTTTCTTGATACATAAACCGTAATTCAACGGTAGCATAATTGGATAATGTATTTGGCGTAGGCCCTAAATCTTTATCTTTATCACAACCTAATAGTGATAAAGATACTATTAGACTGAATAAAACAGTCATTAACTTTTTCATTGTATATTTCTCCCCTTTAAATTTTATTGCTTAATTCAAATGTTTATTACTGATATTGTATATTACCAATATAATAAAGTATATATTTATTTTATAGAATGCATACTATATAGAATAGGTTACATAAAAATATTAGTAATTACGTTCATGTTCAAATCATTTTTTTATTATAATTTCACATGCTAAAATAAAACTATGAATCAGGTAATTATATATTGCCTAAAAAGAAAGGATGAATTAATTATGAAAATAGGAATTATCGTCGGAAGTTTAAGAAAGGGATCCGTATCTAAAAAACTTGCTGATAACGTAAAAGGGTTATTCCCTCAAGGTCATACATTAGAATTTGTTGAAATTGGTAACTTACCACTTTACAACGAAGATTATGATAACGGAGCATTAGCCTTACCAGAAGCTTATACTAAGTTCCGTAACCAAATGAAAACAGTGGATGCAATTATCTTTGTAACACCAGAATATAACCGTTCAGTGCCAGCAGCACTTAAAAATGCTTTAGACGTGGGATCACGTCCTTATGGCTCAAGTATTTGGGGTGGTAAACCAGCATTAATTATTAGCCAATCTCCATCTAACTTAAGTGGATTTGGTGCGAACCATCATTTACGTCAATCATTGACATTCTTAGATGTTCACACACTTCAACAACCAGAAGTATACATCGCTAACTCATTTGGGCTATTTGATGAAAAAGGTAAAATCAATAATGAAGGAACAGTTAAGTTCTTACAATCCGTTGTTGATGCCTTTGTTGCATTTGCAAAACGTTTTAAATAATACGAGAAGTATTAAACTAAATAAGGAAAGTGCAAATAAGCCACTTTCCTTTTTTTTATAAGAGTAATTAGATTAATAAGCATATAAAGCCAATTAATCAGAATATACCAGTATAATTATTAGTAAAAAGTAGGGGATATAACTTGATCAAAATAATAGGGTTGTCTAAAAGTTTTATAGGTAATACTTTGGAAAAAAATGTGTTAAAGGATGTTAATTTAAATATTGATTCAGGTAAAATTACCGGTATCATTGGTCCAAGTGGGGTTGGTAAATCAACCATTCTTAATATTATATCTGGTTTATCTAAGCCAAGTAGTGGAGAAGTTATTGTGAATGAAATAGATATCGTTCAGTTAGATAAACAATCATTAAGGCGGTTTCAAAAAGATATTGGAGTAGTATTCCAAGATTATAATTTACTGAGTAATTTATCCGTATTTAAAAATGTCAGTTTACCTTTAAAATTAAAAGGTTTAAATAAAGAACAAATCATAAAAGAAACTAACCGTGTGTTAGAATATGTGAATTTATTGGATGAATCTAGTAGCTATCCTAGTCAACTGTCTGGTGGTATGAGACAAAGGGTTGCTATCTCAAGGGCGATTATTCACCAACCAAAGCTATTATTACTAGATGAGATTACCAGTTCATTAGATCAAGAAACCTCAAAAGTCATTATCGATCTATTAAAAAGAATTAATAAAGAATTAAATATTACCATCTTAATTGTAAGTCATGATTTAAGCACCATTAAAAAATTATGTGATACGGTTTATGTCCTGGATGAAGGGATGATTAAAGACCGTCTTGAATTGAATCTTTTTGATGATAACTTGCCATTTGATTATAAAAGAGAACTTGGGATAGCATCATGATTAAAGAGTTTATTAATAATTATGAGGCTATTATGAGTGCTTTAGGTGAAACCCTGATTATGTTAGGAATCTCTATTGGGGTTGGTATGATTTTAGGGTTAATGGTTGGGATACTTATCTCCATCACAGGACCTAAAGGCTTAGGACCCAATAAAGTGGTGCATCAAATCCTTGGGTTAGGGGTCAATATCACAAGAAGTATTCCCTTTATTTTACTGGCAATTGTGTTAATCCCTTTTACAAGATTTGTGATAGGAAGAGCCTTTGGAACTTATGCAGCAAGTGTCCCATTAACCATTATTGCGACTGCCTTATTTGCGAGATTTACAGAACAGTCATTAAGTGAGGTTAACCCAAACATTATTAAAAGTGGTGAAGTGATGGGAGCAAGTAAGTTTCAAATCATTGTACATTTTATGTTAAAAGAGGCCATTTCTTCCTTGGTTCTAGGGTTTACTTCAGCAATTATAAGCGTGGTCTCCTATTCAACAGTAATGGGGATATTAGGCGGTGGTGGAATAGGTGATTTTGCAATCTATCACGGGTATACCTCCAATAATAGAACATTAATGTTTGTGGTGATTATCATTATGGTTATATTTGTTTCAGTGATTCAAATCACCGGTAATATTATTTCAAACAAATTAGATAAAAGTAGAAAGTGAGTAAAAAGAATGAAAAAGATAATTTTAGGATTAATAAGTGTTATTACTTTGGCAGTTTTAGCGGGGTGTAACCAAAACGATGAAAATACACTCGTTGTTGGGGTAGTTGCCCCACCAATGAGTACCATTATAGAAATAAACAAAGAAGCGTTTGAAGCTTTAGGGTATAAATTAGAAATAAAAACATTTAACGATTATGATATTGTTAACCGTGCTTTAAATGATGGAGAAATAGACTTAAACTTTTCTCAACATGAACTATTTATGGCCGCATTTAACGCAAACTTTGACGGGACATTAGTGAAAATACAAGGTATTTATACTACCCCTAATTTCTTATATTCAAGAACCATTGAAACCATAGATGATATTAAAGAAGATACGATTATTGGGGTTCCTAGAGAACCAATCAATTTGAACCGGGCTTTAAGATTTTTAAAACAATTAAACTTAATTACGTTTGATAAGACAGATGAAGAAAATGTGGGATTGAATGATGTGGTTAAATTAAAAGAGTTTGTTTTAGAACCCTTTGAATTAACCGCTCTCCCGCTTGCTTGGCCGGATATTGATATGGCGGTAATGTACCCATCATTTGGTCAAAGGGCTAACTTGACGATAGAAGACGATACCATAGCGGTGGAAGAAAGCATCTTACCAAAATATGATATTTCTATAGTGGGTAGAGAAGATAATAAAGATAGTCAAATCGTATTAGATTTTATTGAGATTATCACAAGTGATCGAACCAAACAATTTTTATTTGATAATTTTGGATCAACGTACCGAGTTGTCTACGAAGATAACTAAGATTTAAAAATACCAAAGGAGTATTTATATGAATGATTATTTAGTTTTGTTGTATTACCACTATACCTTAATTGAAGATTTAGAAGCTTTTAGAGATACCCATCAAGCGTTTTGTGATAACCATCATCTTTTAGGTAGAATCTATGTCGCTAGAGAAGGGATTAACGGAACCCTATCTGGTTTAAAAGAGGATGTTAAAGCTTACATGGAACATATAGAAAGAGACCCAAGATTTAAAGGAATTGTGTTTAAGGTTGATGAACACCATCAACATGCATTTAAGAAGATGCATGTAAGGGTTAAAAAAGAATTGGTTAACTTAAGTTTAGAAGAAGATATTAACCCTAAGAAATTAACCGGTGAATATGTTGAACCAAAAGATTTTTACCAAAGAATGCTTGATCCAAATACACTTGTATTAGATGCGAGAAATGATTATGAACATCAAGTGGGTCACTTTAGAGATTCTATTAAACCCAATGTTAGAAATTTTAGAGACTTACCAAATTGGATTAAGGAAAATAGTGAGCTTTTAAAGGGGAAAAAGATACTAACTTATTGTACAGGCGGGATTCGCTGTGAGAAGCTATCTGGCTGGTTAAAAGCGGAAGGTTATGACGATGTAGGTCAACTTAAAGGTGGAATCGTAACTTATGGTAAAGATGAGGTTGCTAAAGGTCAACTATGGGACGGTCAGTGTTATGTCTTTGATGAACGCTTAAAAGTACCCATTAATCAAGTTGAACATGTAATTGTTGGCCGTGATCATTATGACGGAACCCCTTGTGAAAGACAACTGAACTGTTCCAACCCTGAATGTAATAAACAAATTCTAGCCTCTATAGAAAATGAAGCTAAACATTTAGGTGGATGTAGTCCTGAATGTAGTAGACATCCAAGAAATAGATATGTAGCATCCCATCAACTTACACCAGAGGAAGTAGAAACTAGACTTAATTATTGACATCAAGTTTAAGATAAACTATAATTAAAGTGAACATATTTTGTTAACAAGCATTTATTGTTAATGAATATTGTTCACTTTTATTTAGGAAAGTAGGGGTAATATGAACTATTATTATACAATTAAGGCAGATATTCATGCCTCAACCCAAAATAAGAAGTATCAAGACTTATCTAAGCTAGTGATGCATGTGAATGAAGATTTAGATGGTGAGTACTCTAAGGACGATACTTTAATCAAACTCATGATTAGAAGTGGGGATGAGTTATTCGGGATTTATAGAGATCCAAAGTTATTTTTAGAAGTTTATGAAAGACTTGTTACCGAAGCTAAAACCTATAAAATACCATTATATATTGGTTTAGGGTATGGTTTAATTGATAAGGTAACTCGTGATGAACATTTAGTTAACGGCCCTTCAATATGGCAAGCAACCAAGGCTTTAGAAAGTATTGGTAAAGGGATTGGTAAATATGATGAAAAGCTTAATGCTAATATTCAAGTTAAAGTATTATTCACTGATATAGAAACTTCGAATAAAGTTTATCAAACATTATTTTACGTATTTTCAGAGAAAATCTTAAAAAGAACCAAAGAACAAAGCATTTCAGTTAAGTTAATCAAGAAGTATCCGAATAAAAGTTATCCAGAACTCTATGATTTAATTGATCCAAATACTGTTTCTAATCAAGATGATTCTGAGAATAAACGAATTAAGTTTACGAAGTATCTTCAAAGAGCGGAATACCATTTAGTGAATGATATGGCAAATGTCATTGCCTATAATCTAGAAAGGTTGGTAACACTATGATTGCGTTAGTATTAATATTAAGTCATCTATTAGGAGACTTTGTGTTTCAAAGTAGTAAAATGGCTGAAAACAAAGAATCAAACACCTTATATGCGTTACAACACACATTTATCCATTTAATTTTAAGCTTTTTATTAATGTTTATTGTCATGTTGATAGATTACCGGTTTGATGTTTTTAGTTGGCAAAGTATTACGGCAGCCCTTATTACTGGTATTTCTCATTTTTTAATTGATAGACTATTAAAACCATTGCTGACAAAGTTATATAAAGGAAACTACTTTTTTATTTTTATAACAGATCAAATTATGCATTTTTTAGTCATTGTTATCGCAGTTATGATCTTAACGCCAAATTACTGGTTTGGTAACTTGGTTGCAAGCCTTTATGGGAATGGTGCCCTAAACAAAGAACACATTATCGGGTTAAGTTTAGCCGCTATTTTCATTTTATTAACCTCATTTACGGGTCAACTTATTTCAAAATTGTTTATGAGTTTAAACCAAGAAAATGATGTTGAATCTAAAGAAATTAAAATTATTACTAAAGAATCTAAAGGGGTTAAAGAAGAAATCCGTGAAAGTATCATCTACCCAACAGTAGAGGTTAATGATTATGGGAAATGGATTGGGTATTTTGAAAGAATTATTATATTTACTTTAATTATTTTAGGGGCTTATGAAGGCATTTTAATTGTGGTAGCGTTAAAAACATTCTCGAGATTTAAACAACTAAATGAAAAGACATTTGTTGAAAAATATCTTCTTGGAACGCTATTTAGCGTCATGATGGCGCTATTGCTGGGTGTTTTGTTTGGCTTAATTATAAAGTAAGTATATTGAAAAAACCTCATCTTATATTTTGGGGCAAATTATAAAATTAGAATAAGATTTACATAAAGTTACATTTAAAAAGAAAAATTATGTGATTGATAAGATTAACTCTGCCATAATTTTTCTTTTTTTCTTGTATTAATTGTTTATACCCTCTATAAATGGTATTTTTAGAACATGTACTTTTTCAAAAACCGCTTAATAAAGGTATTATTTAAAAGTAACATCACTATTTATATAAATAAAGAGGTATATTATGACGATAAAAGAACTCCAAAGTTTAATTAAAGAAATAGAAAATTCACCGTTAATGACATTAGAATTAGAAACAGGTGATTTTAAACTTAAACTATCCAAAAATAAATTTGAACCCGTAGAAAAAATCCAAGAACCGACCCCTCAAGTGGTTGAGCCTTCAAAAGTGGCTGAACCAACCCTGATAAAAAAAGAAGAAAGCTTGGTTATTAAATCACCTTTAGTGGGGACATTTTATGCATCCCCAACTATTAACGGTAATCCTTATGTTGAGGTAGGTCAACCTGTTAAAAAGGGACAAGTGGTTTGTATTGTAGAGGCGATGAAAATCATGAATGAAATCACTTCACCGCATACCGGTATTGTTAAAGAAGTATTAGTTAAGAATGGGGATATCGTTGGTTATGACGATATCATCATGGTTATTGAATAATATGAAAAACAAAATATTAATTGCGAATAGAGGGGAGATTGCTGTAAGAATTATTCGGGCAGCAAAAGAACTTGGAATTGGAACGGTTAGTGTTTATTCAAGTGCAGATAAAGATGCGCTTCATGTAAAACTAGCCGATGAAGCTATTTGTATTGGTTCTGAAAGAAGTAAAGAATCGTATTTAAATATGAATCGTGTTTTATCTGCAGCTATTGCTACAGGTTGTAATAGTATCCATCCCGGATACGGTTTTTTAAGTGAGAATGCGGCTTTTGTCGAAATGGTTGAAAGTTGTCAAATCAAATTTATTGGTCCAAGCGCTGAAACCATTAGACAAATCGGTGATAAAAGTACCGCAAGAAAAATTGCCAAAGATTTGGGTGTACCGGTTGTCGAAGGTAGCGATGGGATTATTGATACGGCCAAAGAAGCCACTAAAATAGCTAAAAAGATTGGCTATCCCGTTATGATTAAAGCCACCTTAGGTGGTGGAGGAAAAGGAATATCGATTGCCTATAACAGTGATGAGCTAGAACAATTATTTGAAAAAACACAATTAGAAGCGATGTCATCTTTTGGTGACAAATCCTTATACATTGAAAAGTTTATTGAATCGCCTAAACATATTGAAATTCAAATATTAGCCGATACATTTGGAAATGTCGTCCATTTGTTTGAAAGAGATTGTTCGGTTCAAAGAAGAAATCAAAAGATGATTGAAGAAGCACCTTCTCCAGTATTGAACTCAACCCTTAGAAAAAAGATTGGTCAAAGCGCAGTTAAACTAGCCAAAGCCATTAAGTATGAGGGGGCAGGGACTATGGAGTTTTTAGTGGATTCTAAAGGGGATTATTACTTTATTGAGATGAACACTAGAATTCAAGTCGAACACCCAGTAACAGAGATGATTACCGGGGTAGATTTACTGAAAGAACAAATTAGTATTGCTTATGGTAAACCAATTAGTTTTAAACAACAAAGCTTAAAGATTTTAGGACATTCAATCGAATGTCGTATTAACGCAGAAGATGCCTTAAATGGATTTATGCCTACACCAGGAAAGATTACGAACATTATTTTTCCAGGTGGAAACGGTGTGAGAATTGATACACATATCTATCCTGGGTATGTTGTGCCTATTTATTATGATTCGATGTTAGCGAAACTGATAGTGGTTGCCAAAACTAGGAAAGAAGCGATTAAGAAAATGCGTGTTACCTTAGAAGGTTTTATGATTGAAGGTATCGAGACTAATATAGAATACCAATACATGATCATGCATGAAATGGAATTCATTAAAGGTACTTATGATACTAGCTTTATTAATCGATTTAATAAACGATTGGAGGAAAGAAAACTTGAATGATTTTATTTCACAAAGAAAAGACAAATTAAAACTATTTAAGGAATTGATTTCAAAAAAAGAATCAACTAACCCTATTGATATCCCAGAAGGGTTATTTTTAAAGTGTGATGGTTGTGGGGAGGTCATCTATGAAAAAGAATTGGAGCTTAACAACAGTGTCTGCCCAACCTGTGATTATCATTTTAGAATAGATGCGAATAAGAGAATTGAACTGATTACAGATAAAAACACGTTCAAACCTTATTTTAAGGATATTTCATCGTTAAACCCATTAAATATGCCTGATTACAATAAAAAACTAGAAGTTGCGAAAAAAAACACTAAATTGAATGAAGCATTTGTTTGTGGAATTGCGAATATTGAAGGAATATCTTGTGCCATCGGTGTACTAGATAGTTCATTTATGATGGGGTCAATGGGGAGCGCTGTTGGTGAAAAGGTTACCAAACTTATAGAACTCTCGATTGAAAAAATGTTACCGTTAGTTATTTTTACGGCTTCAGGCGGTGCTAGAATGCAAGAAGGAATACTATCCTTAATGCAGATGGCTAAAACCAGTGGTGCTTTGTATTACCATAATCAACAGGGCTTACTTTATATAAGTGTACTCACAAACCCAACCACTGGTGGGGTTGCGGCAAGTTTTGCCTCGTTAGGTGATATTAATATTGCTGAAAAATCTTCTTTAATTGGATTTGCAGGACCGCGGGTGATTAAACAAACAATTAACCAAGATTTACCACCACATTTTCAAACGGCTGAATTTCAATTAGATAAAGGTCAAGTTGATTTAGTGGTTAAAAGAACTGAATTAAAACAAACAATTGGAACTCTGCTTAAGATGCATCGGAGAACTATCTATGCGTGATGCATGGGAAATTGTTAAACTTGCCAGACATCCAAAAAGACCTACCAGTCAAGATTTGATTGATTATCTATTTGAAGATTTTATCGAACTTAAAGGTGACCGGTTATATCAAGATGACACTTCAATTATCGGTGGAATTGGTACTTTAGAGAGTCAAGCTATCACCGTGATTGCTGAAGAAAAAGGAACAGACACAAACTCAAAGATTCAAAGAAACTTTGGAATGCCACATCCAGAAGGATACCGTAAAGCGATTCGTTTAATGAAACAAGCTGAAAAGTTTAATAGACCAATTTTAACGATCATTGATACGCCTGGCGCTTATCCAGGTGTTGGAGCGGAAGAACGTGGTCAAGCTCAAGCCATCGCTTATAACCTTTACGCAATGATGGGGCTTAAGACACCAATCATCACTTTGGTATTAAGTGAGGGTGGTTCTGGTGGTGCTTTAGCGATTGGTGTGGGAGATAAAGTGTTCATGTTTGAAAACAGTGTCTTTGCGATATTATCGCCAGAAGGATTCGCATCAATCCTATATAAAGATTCGAGTTTAGCCAGTCAAGCAGCGAATTTAATGAAATTAACTGCCTTTGATTTAAAAGAATTAAATATTATCGATGAAATTATTTTTGAAGGTACAGGTTTACATGAAGATAAGATCGTTGGATATAAAAACTTAAAGAAAATAATAAAAAGTACGTTTAAAACGTTATCTAAAATACCGATTGATGAATTATTGAAGAATAGATATGAAAGATATCGAAAGATAGGCGTTTATTTAGAAGGAGTAGAAGATGAATCAAATGTTTAAAATAATAGGGTCTGGTAAATATGTACCAAAGACCATTATTACTAACGAAGATTTAGAAAAAATGGTTGAAACAACCAATGATTGGATCATCAGCAGAACAGGGATTAAAGAGAGAAGAAAGGCTGTTAATGAAACTTGTAGTGACCTAGCTTATTATGCTTCTAAAGAAGCGATTAAGAATGCAAATATTCAACCTGATGAGATTGATTTAATAGTGGTTGCGACAATTACAGGTGATCAAAAGACGCCTTCTGTCGCAAACATGGTTCAAGGCAAACTTGGAATTACGACATCAGTGATGAGTTTTGATATTAATGCTGCATGTACTGGATTTGTTTATGGGTTAGAAATTGCCTCAAGGATGTTAGATGGTAAAAGATTTAAAAAAGCATTGGTAATTGGAAGTGAAAAGTTAACGGAGATAACTGATTACACTGATAGAAATACGTGTGTCTTATTTGGAGATGGTGCTGGTGCCGTAGTGATTGATTATGATGATACGGTAAAACCATCCTACTTTTATAATGGGGCTAAACCTGACACCAATGATACTTTATTGGTTAAAAAGTATATCGAGATGGAAGGTAAGAAAGTGTATGTGTTTGCGGTAGATATAATTCAAAAAAGCATCATAGAAGTATTAAAACAAGCAAATCTTACTTTAAACGATATTGATAACATTATTCCCCATCAAGCCAATGAACGAATCATTCAGTCGGTGGCTAAATCACTGAATATTCCCATGAATAAATTTAGTATGAATATCGAATCTTATGGTAACACAAGTGCTGCCAGTATTCCCTTATTATTAGCTGAATATATCGCAAGTGGTCATAAAAATGAGACCATATTGTTAGTTGGTTTTGGTGGTGGGTTTACTTATGGGGCAGCCATACTATATATATGAAATGGAGAACTTATGAAAAATATAAACGAATTATTAGGGACTAAATATCCAGTTATCCAAGGTGGAATGGCAAATATTGCCACTGCTGAACTAGCTTCAGCTGTATCAAACGCTGGTGGGCTAGGTTTAATTGGTTCAGGTGGTAATGATGCTAACTGGGTAAGAAATGAAATTAGAAAATGTAGAGAGTTAACTAAGAATCCTTTTGGGGTAAATATTATGCTGATGAGCCCTCACGCAAAAGATATCGCTCAAGTGGTGATTGATGAAGGTATTAGTGTAGTCACAACCGGCGCAGGATCACCAGCTATCTATATTCCCAAATGGAAAGAAGCTGGAATTATTGTGATTCCTGTTGTTCCAAGTGTTGCCTTAGGATTAAGAATGGAAAGAGCTGGAGCCGATGCGGTTGTTGCGGAGGGCACAGAAGCAGGAGGCCATATTGGTGAACTTACCACAATGGCAATGATACCTCAAATGGCGGATGCCTTAACAATTCCTGTGATTGCAGCAGGTGGTATTGCTGATAAAAGAGGTGTCTTAGCTGCTTTCTCACTAGGGGCTAAAGGGGTTCAAATTGGAACTGTTTTACTTGCGACCAAAGAGTGCCCAATCCATGAAAACTATAAAAAAGTTGTCGTTGAAGCCCGTGATACTGGAACAGTTGTTACAGGTAGAGGAACAGGGGCACCGGTTAGGGTAATTAAGAATAAAATGGCGGTTGAATACTTAAGACTTACTGAACTTAAAATGCCTTTAGAAGAACTTGAAAAATTGACTTTAGGTTCTTTGAAAAAAGCTGTATTAGATGGTGATATTGACAATGGATCATTTATGGCAGGTCAAATATCTGGATTAATCCATGATATTAAAACGGTTAAACAAGTTCTTGAAGATTTATTTGATGAGGTTAATGATTATAAGAATAAGTTAGAGGTTCTGTAATGGCTAAATTAGGGTTATTATTTTCTGGTCAAGGATCACAATTTCAAGGGATGAGTCTTGATTTTCCCGAAGCCACCAAATTTTACGACAATATTCAAACATTAACGTCGCTTGATTTAAAGACAGTAATTCAAACAGGGATTCATTTAAATGAAACAAAGTATACTCAATTAGCGGTATTCGCACATTCACAACTTGCTTACCGCCATTTGGAAGAACTAGGCCCAACTATTAGCGGTTTATTAGGATTTTCTTTAGGTGAATATAGTGCGTTATGTGCTGCTAATGTGTTTGATATTGATGCGGCTATTAAACTGATTTATAAACGGGCTCTTTACATGGATGAAGCCTCTAATAAAACAGATGGTGTGATGGCTGCTGTACTCGGTTTAGATGAAAAAACCATTGAAAATAGATTAAAATTGGTTTCATCAGGGAAGATGTATATTGCGAATCTTAATGCGCCTAACCAAACCGTGATTAGTGGTGAAAAACTAGCATTAGAAGAAACAATGAATCTTTTGAAAGATGCTGGTGCGAAAAGGATTATCCCGTTAAATGTTAGTGGGGCATTTCATAGTCCGTTGATGAATGAAGCCAGTGAGAAATTAAAAAGTTATTTAAAAATGATTGAATTTAACCATCCTATTTATGATATCTATATGAATGTAACAGGGAAGAAGTTAAACTTTAAAGATTTAAAAGATTTAATGGTTAACCAAGTGATTTGTCCGGTCCGTTTTGTTGATATGTTGGATACAATGATTAAAGATGGTTTTACACATTTTATTGAACTCGGGCCAAGCAATGTGCTTACAAACTTAGTCAAAAAACAAACGAATTTAGAAGTCATAAACTTTCAAAGTATGACACAACTTGATCATGTGAAAGGATGGTTAAAAATACATGGATTTATCAAATAAGGTTGCGATTGTTACTGGTGGCGCTTCTGGGATTGGTTATCATATCTCATTGACACTTGCTAAAAATGGTGCTTCAGTTGTAATTAATTATAATAGTAGTGCAGAAAAAGCAAATCAGTTAGTTAAAGAAATTAATAGCTTTGGTGGAAATGCATTAGCGATCCAAGCGGATGTTTCAAAATTTAAAGATGCTCAAAAACTAGTTGATGTCACTGTTGAAACATTTGGAACTCTAAATATTTTAGTTAATAATGCTGGAATTACAGCTGATAACTTAATTTTGAGAATGTCAGAAGAACAGTTTGATTCTGTCGTCAATACCAACTTAAAAGGGGTATGGAATATGATTAAAGCTTCTTCAAAAACAATTTTAAAATCTGGATATGGTAGAATCATTAATATTTCTAGTGTATCAGGCGTTTTGGGTAATGCTGGACAGTCAAATTATAGTGCTGCCAAAGCTGGCGTTTTAGGTTTGACTAAATCTATTGCAAAAGAGTTTGCTAGTAGAGGTGTTACTGTCAATGCAGTCGCCCCTGGATTTATTGAATCGGATATGACAGATAAATTAAATGATACTCAAAAAGAAACATGGTTATCCAAGATCCCACTTGGTCGTTTTGGAACCAAACAAGAAATAGCGGATGTGGTATGTTTCTTAGCGTGTCCATTAGGTGCTTATATAACTGGCCATACCTTATCGGTAGATGGCGGTTTAGTGATGTAGGTTAAATTATGAAAAGAAGAGTAGTTGTCACAGGAATGGGTTTAGTATGTCCACTTGGTAATACCGTAAATGAATCATTTTCTAATATGATCAATGGTGTAAATGGCATTGATAAAATTACTTTAGAAGATGTTGAAGGATGGAAAGTTCAAATTGCTGGTGAAGTTAAAAATTTGAATTTTGAAGATTATTTAGATAAGAAAGAAATAAAAAGAAGTGATCGCGTGGTTAATCTTGCGATGGTCGCAATGATTGAAGCGGTAAATCAATCTAATCTAATGGATGAAAGTATTAATCGGAAAAGATTAGGACTGTTTATCGGTAGCGGGATTGGCGGATTAAAAACGATCGAAGAAGAAGTATCTACGTTTGCGACCCGTGGGCAGGATAGAATCTCACCGTTTTTTATTCCAAACGCAATCATTAATTTAATTGGAGGGAAAATTGGTATTAAATACCAAATTTATGGACCTAATTTACCACAAGTCACCGCATGTAGTGCAGCAACAAATTCTATTGGTGAAGCTTTTAGATATATAAGAGATGGCTATTTAGAGATGGCAGTTGCTGGAGGATCTGAAGCCCCAATAAATGGGATAGGTGTTGGTGGATTTGCTAGCATGAGGGCTTTGAATACTTCTAATGATATCAATAGAGCATCGATACCATTTGATAAAGAACGAAGTGGATTTGTCATTGGAGAAGGGGCAGGAATATTAGTTTTAGAAGAATATGAACATGCTAAAAAACGAGGTGTAAATATACTTGCTGAGGTAGTTGGATATGGGACTACTTCAGACGCTTTTCATATTACCTCACCTGACGAAAGTGCCAATGGGATAAAAGATTGTATTTTAGAAGCATTAGAGGATGCGAAAATAACCGGAAAAGATTTAGGTTACATTAATGCACACGGAACTTCTACACAATTAAATGATAAATATGAAACATTAGGGATTAAAAAAGCTTTAGGTGAAGATGCTTATCAAATAAATATTTCATCAACTAAATCAATGACAGGACATGCTTTAGGCGCTGCTGGGGCGATTGAATCGATAACTGTTATAGAAGCATTACGAAAAGGAATTATCCCACCAACAATTAATCATTATGTTGACGACCCAGATTGTGATTTAAATTATACATTTCATAAAGCGGTTAAAAGAGAGATAGAATATGGTATGAATATTAATCTTGGGTTTGGAGGCCAAAATGCAGTCTTGATTTTTAAGAAGGTGAAACAATGAAATTAGATGTTAAAAAAATATTACCACATAGAGAACCATTTTTATTTGTGGATGAAATCATCGAAGTAGTGCCTTTAAAACGAGCTATTGGTAAAAAGCACATTGCATCTGAACTTGATTTCTTTAGAGGTCATTTTCCGCAACGAAAAGTAATGCCTGGTGTTTTAATTATTGAAGCCATGGCACAAGTTGGAGCGATTGCTTTATTAAGTCACCCTGACTATGAAGGAAAATTAGCTTACTTCACGGGGATTGAAAAGGCAAAGTTTAGAAAAATGGTTCTACCCGGTGATACTTTGGTTATTGTCTGTGAATTAACAAAGGTTAGAGGGACTTTTGGGTTTGGTAGTGGTCAAGCCTATGTGAATGATGAATTAGTCTGTGAAGCCAAGATTTCATTTGCGGTAAATTAATGATTAAAACAGATTTATACTTTAAAACACTTTCTAGTACCTCAGATTATCTTAAGGAAAATTATCAAGATTTTCCTTCGTTTACTTTTGTTCAAACTGGATATCAAACTAATGGTCGTGGTCAGTTTGATAGAAAATGGAGTTCTAATGAAAGAGAAAATCTACTGTTTTCATTCTTGATTAAGGATATAGAAATTAATCGTATTGATAATATTAAAAAAACAGTTTTATCTTCGATTATTGAAACATTAAAAACGTTTAAGATTCAAGCGACATATAAACCTCCTAATGATCTTTATGTGAATGGTAAGAAAATATGTGGCATACTTATTGAGAATTTATTTGAGCTAAATGTTTGTCACTATGTAGTGATCGGTATTGGTTTAAATGTTAACCAAACAAAGTTTGAAGGATTTCAAGCAACTTCCTTAAAAAACGAAACAGGAATGACAATCAAAGTATCTGACATTTATACGACTTTAACTCACCAATTATATGAGAGGATTAGAAAATAATATGATTCTTAAAGAATATATAAAGATATGTTTAGCTGTAGCGATATTATCTGTCTCAGTTTATTTGATACCACCACTTACCTTACCATTTTCAAGCGTTCCTTTTACTTTACAAACATTGATAATTGTCTTAATAGCTTATTTGTATAAACCAACTCAAGCATTTATTGCGATTACATTATATTTGTTTTTAGGTGGAATTGGATTACCAATATTTTCAGGAGGCCAAGGTGGGTTTGATAAGCTAATTGGACCAACTGGTGGATTTTTAGTTTTGTTTCCTTTTATTGCTTATTTTATCGCCTATTTTAAAACCAAGGACAGTCATTTTATAAATTTACTGATTGGTGTAATATTTTCAATAGGTGTTTTATACTTGGTGGCATGTTTATGGTTATCCTATAGTATTAATATCGGTTATATGACAGCGATAACAATGATGTTACCATTTATACCGTTTGATATTCTTAAGGTGTTTCTTGCCTATAGTATCTATAGAAGATTACCTGAAGATTTAATTTATCCATTAAAAGAAACTGTTCATAATTAGTAAAAAAATGCCAGAAGGCATTTTTTTAAAGTGAGTTTCATGATTAGATTGGACTTTAAATTTAATTTTTCTCAAATAACTCTTGGAAAAATGTGATATCTTTGTTTAATTGTAAATTAAGGTGTTATTTGTTAAAATTATAGTATGAAAACACAAATTCCTAAAACCATTCACTATATTTGGTTAGGTGGTAATGAAAAAACTGAATTGATTTTACGTTGTATCAAATCATGGACTGAAACCAATCCTGATTTTGAGATTATCGAATGGAATGAAATGAACTATGATACAACCAAACATCCTCAAATCAAACGTGCCCTCGAAGAAAAAAATTATGCCTATGCTTCAGATATTATGCGCATAGATATCTTAAATGAGTATGGTGGGGTTTATCTAGATACAGATATGGAGTTAAGTAAATCACTTGGTCAGATTCTTAATAGAGATATTTGTCTATCTTACGAATCTAAGTATTGGTTTGGAACAGCGTTTATTGCTGGGGTTAGAAATCATCCAATGTTTGGGTTTATTTTAAAACGTTATCTTCATGAAAAAGAAATAAATTTTAAAACAAACTACTTAACAGTTCATTCTTTTACAGCTTATATGCGTTATTTTTACGATTTTAAACCAAATAATGAACTAACTGCGATTGATAATATCCTTTTACTTCCTAAGGATTATTTTTATCCAATAGATTATATGAGCTTTAAAAAGAATATTACTGATAACACGATAGGGATTCATCATTATGGTGGTTCTTGGCATAATCTTAAACAACAAAAAGGTTACAGATTTTCATCTCGAGTAAAGAAAATTTTAGGGGCGAGATTATTTTCTATATTTGAGAAACTATTCGCGTATATGACATATCGAAAACTTAAAAAAGAATTTGAACTAATTAGGAAGGACTCCGATGGATAATATTATTGAAGTAAAGAACTTAGTTAAATATTATGGAGATTTATGTGCAGTTAACAACATATCTTTTAGTGTTAGAAGAGGAGGTATGTTTTCTTTTTTAGGCGTCAATGGTGCAGGTAAGTCTACAACCATAAATATTTTATGTCAAGTTCTAAACAAGACCCATGGAAAAATATTGATTGATAACCTAGATATTGAACACCACAGTTTAGAAATTAAAAGTAAAATAGGCATAGTCTTTCAAACAACTGTACTGGATGATGAATTAACCGTTAAACAAAACCTTCTTTCACGGGCAAGTTTATACAACTTAAATAAAAAAGAAATCAATAATAAAATTGCCTATTTAGTTGAAGTTTTAGATTTAAAAGACATCTTCGAAAGACCTTTTAAAAATTTATCAGGTGGTCAAAGAAGAAAAGTTGATTTGGCAAGAGCTTTAGTTCATTCGCCTGAAATCTTATTTTTAGATGAACCTACCACTGGACTTGACCCACAAAATCGTGTTAATTTTTGGGCGATGATTCATAAATTAATGAAAGAAAACAATTTGACTGTTTTTTTAACAACGCACTATATGGAAGAAGTAAGTGATTCTAATTACGTGATAATTATTGATGAAGGTAATATTGTAGGAGAAGGTAGTCCAAGTGATCTTAAGGATAAGTACGCTACGGACATTTTAAAAATATATACTAAAAGAAGCGAAAAGATAAATGTAATTCTTGATTCAACGCTCAAAAAATATACTTATATAGTAGATCATTATGAAATTCAAGTAGAATCTTCAATTGACGCGATGAAACTAATAAATAAAGAACCGAATCTATTTGGTAACTTTGAAGTTATAAAAGGAAATATGGATCAAGTATTTTTAAATATTACTGGTAAAACCTTAAAGGAGCATATATGAAACCAAAATTATGCTTTAAAGACAAACTTTATCAAATAACACAGCTAACAAAAAGAAATCTATTAATCTTTTTAAAGAATCCAACCTCAATCTTTTTTTCTTTAATCACCCCTGTGTTAATCCTAGTAATCTTTATCTTTTTGTTTGATGATAGTGTCTTAAAAACTGCCATTCAATTAATAGATATAGAAGTTAGTGTTGAGGAAATTAAAGTCATCAGCAGTGGATGGATGGTATCGGGTATTATTGGTATATCAGTACTAACAGTAGGTTTAAATAGTATGTTCATCCAAATTAAAGATAAAGAAAAACACACCATTAATGATTATGTTGCGAGTCCTGTTAAACTAGTTTATGTTACTTTATCATATTTCTTGTCGGCTTTCATTTTAACATTTGTGATTTGTATGGTGTTTTTAACAATCGGATTAGTTTATCTCTCTATATCAACGGGTGTTATTTTCTCATTTCTTACGATATTAGAGTTATTAGTAATCTTGTTGCTATCAACTTTATCAGGGATAATTATATTAATGGTGATAACTTCATTCTTTAATAAAACTTCGACGGCAAGCAGCTTTACTGGCGTTTTTTCAGCTTTGATTGGGTTTTTGATTGGCGCTTATTTACCAATTGGCTTACTGCCAAAAGGATTGCAAAATATAGCTAATTTAATACCAGGAAGTCATTCAACTGGTTTATTTAGAAATGTGATTGTCAATGAAATGATAGAAAAGTTAAATCTGATTAATTTAGAAGGCTTAGTATCCTTAAAACAAAGTTTTGGGATTGATTTAGTTCTATATAATCATACTTTAACAAAAGGAATAATGTATGGATTTCTTGTAATATCTACGATAGTGTTTTTTATCATTTATTTGAGTATGGCTTATATGAAAACTAAACAAAAACTGATAAAAAAATAAGCAGGAGAGAGAGTGTCCTGCTTATTTTTTTTTATTTAAGTTCCAAATATTTCTTTTCTGGAATTTTTTTAACTTCTTTAGGAACTTCAAGATATAAAATACCTTTATCAAATGAACCATTAATTTCATCAATCTCAACGTTACCTACATAATAACTACGTTTCATTGATCCGTAATAGCGTTCTCTTCTTAGAAACTTATCGTCGTTCTCTTTTGTATCATTTTCGATTTTCGTTTCTGCTTCAATTAATAGATAACCATCTTCAATACTAACTTTGATGTCATCCTTATCATATCCAGGTAATTCAACAGCTAACTTATAACTATTTTCTGTTTCAGTAATATCTGTTTTCATCAAAGTGTTCCCTGTATTAGGGACAATCATTCTGAAATCATCAAAGAAGCTCCTATTCTTTCTGTATAAACTCAACATAAATTAACACTCCTTTTCTTATCCTCAAAATTCACATCTATCTTGAGTTCATCTATACTATAACAAATAAAATTGGCACTGTCAAGTATTAAGTGCCAAAATAAGAAATAAAACACATAATTCATTTAAAATAATAATTATTTATCATGTAAATTAGGAAAAAATATATAAGAATATTTTTTTAATAGTTTTATGGTAATCCGTACAATAATGTTAAATAATGAAAAAACGCCTGTTAAAGTGGAAAAATCATTGAATATTAACTCTTTTCCCCGTAATTTTGTTATAATTAAACCAAATAATTAATATATAAGGAATAACATGAAAACACAAAAAGAAGTAAGAAAAAGACATTATATAATCACAAGAATGGTTCGACCATTTATTTGGCTATATTTTAAAATGGTCTATCGATTAAAAATAAATGTCCCACGTGTTTATAAAAAAGATGGTCCTTTTGTTGTATTAGCGAATCATACTGTTAACCCTGATCCTATTATTATGAGTATGTCTTTTCCTTTTCATTTATACTATATTGCCTCTGAACAAATCTTTAATTTGGGTTTTATTTCACGTTTCCTAAACTATGCAGTTAACCCGATAAGAAAATCTAAATCAGTTTCTGATATTAACACCATTAGAAAATTAAAAAGAATCGTAAAAGAAGAAGGAAGCATTGGCATATTCCCTGAAGGAAATACCACTTATGATGGCATTACGGCAACAATCCATCCCTCTACCGCAAAATTAATCAAGATGTTGAAATTACCTGTATTGATTTTAAACACAAAAGGATTATATCTCACTTATCCAAGATGGGCTGTATTTAGAAAAAAGGGTAGAAGTGAAATTTATTTAAAAAAACGTCTTGAAGTAACTGATTATGAAAACTTAACTGATGATGAGCTGTATAAAGTTTTAATTGATAATTTACATGTTGACGCAATTCAAGATCAAGAAACATCTAATATATTATTCAAAGGAAAAAATATTGCAGTTGGTTTACAAAGAATGATTTTTATTGATTTAGAAAAAAAGATTCCCTTTGTAACCTACACAACAGGAAATAAACTTAAGAGCACTATGAGTGATTTTGAATTGATTTATCAAACCAATGGAAAACTACTAACTAAAGATAACAAAGAGATAACTTTAAATGAATTAAATAATCAAGTAAAAATTGCTTACTATGAGTATTATCGAACGTCACCAATTCAGCATTTGTTTGTAGAAAATGTTGAAATGATTGAGTCGTTGCCAACTAAAAAAATATCGCATGGAGAAGTAGAACTAAACTTAAGAAAAGATTCACTTTATTTTACTGGCGAAAATGGCGTTATTACTTGGCATTTTGATGATATAACTAATATTGCCATTCAGGGAAAAAGACAAATCATAATTTATATGTCAAACAAGACATATTTAATTAGATTAGATTTATCTTCAAGTCCTTATAAATACTTATTAACATATCAGATATATAACTATATGAAATCTGGAGGAACTAATATCGATGAACACCTTTCAAAACTCGGCCTTTGAGTCATGGGCACTAATTATTGGGTTTGCAGTAGTAGCGTTAATGATGATGTTTGGAAACATTATTAGAAGAAAAGTAAAGTTTTTTAGAAACTTATTATTTCCAACAGCCATCATTGCAGGTTTTTTAGGTTTGGGTATTAAATATTTAGTCTATTATCTGCCAGAATTAATCAATTTATTCAATGAAGGTTATACTAGTAGTTTTACTGAAGGTATTAAGCCACTTGTGGAAAATTTCAACTGGTTTTTACAAGGGATAACCTACCATGCCTTGGCATTAGGGTTTATTGCGATGGGGTTGAAAACCGTAAAAGATACTAAAACCAGTAAAATTAAAGGAAAACCCTTTAAAACTGGTTTATTGATAGTTAATACTTATTTACTCCAAGGGATAATTGGTTTGACCATTACAATTGGGTTAGCTTATGTTTTTGAAAACCTAGTCCCATATGCTGGTTTACTATTACCAATGGGATTTGGGCAAGGCCCTGGACAAGCAAATAATATTGGGTCTATATTTGAAACTCAAGGATTTATTGGAGGACAAACATATGGACTTGCAATAGCAACAATAGGATTTGTATGGGCATCGGTAGGTGGTATTTACTATATAAATAAACGTGCCAAAGAAGGAAAACTTACTAGAGTAGGCGAAACTAAATCTAAAATTATCACAACTACAGATGTAGAAACACCGGAGGAGATTCCTGTATCTGAGGCAATTGATAAAATGAGTGTTCAAATTATTTTTATTGTCGTGACGTACGCATTTGCATATCTATTTATGTTATTGATTACTAAACTAATTGGAGCTGAAAGTGATTTTGCCAAAAGTATGACGGGGTTAATTTGGGGTTTTAACTTTATATTTGCCATGTTGTTTGCAATTATTTTTAAACAAGGCTTAAAGTTTGTTGTCAAAAAACGATGGATGAAACGTAAATATACCAACGAATATATGTTAAATCGAATTTCGGGTGTTTTGTTTGATTTTATGGTCTGTGCATCATTGATGAGTATTAATGTAGAAAGTCTTGCCAATCCTGGTTTATTAGTTTCTTTATTAATTATTACCACAGTAGGAAGCATATTGACTTATTTCTATTTGTTATATACAACAAAAGAAATTTATCCAGAATACCGAGATGAGGCTTTCGCAACCATGTTTGGAAACCTAACTGGGACAGCACCAAATGGGATTGCCTTATTAAGAGAAATTGATCCTAACTTTGAATCACCAGCAGCTGATGATTTAGTAACTGGTTCATCAACTGCAGTCATGTTTGGTGCGCCAATATTGATAATTACCGGTATCATTTACTTACCACAGTGGTATTACTTATGGGGCTCATTTGTAGCGCTCATTATTTTCTTTATTGTTTTTAATTATTTTATGTTAAGGAAACCTAAAAAAACTAAAGTTTAAAATATAAAACAATAAAAAATAATTAAGTGTAGAATCTACATTAATTGACAGATACGCAAATAAATTGTAGAATAGTACCGTTATAAAATGGAGGAATTAAAAAGAAATGGAAGATATTCCAAGTTATAGGTGTTCCAAGAAATATATACTTAAGCGTGGTTACACCATATGTTAGTTAATATTATATTGATCGTCGTGCTAATATTAATTAATGGTGTGTTTGCCGCAAGTGAATCTGCATTAGTCGCGATTAATCATAATAGATTAAGGGGCGATGTTGAAAAAGCAAACAAACGAGCAATTAAAACAAGTAAATTTGCACATAATCCAACTAATTTTTTATCAACAATTCAAATAGGTATTACATTTATTGGGTTTATTAACGCAATAATTGTTAGCGATTCATTTACTGACAAAATTGTAAATTATTTCTTAACAGTTGTTACTATTGATCCATCTGTATTGAGACCTATTGTGACAGTATTATTGACCTTGTTATTAACATATTTCCAAGTGGTGTTAGGAGAACTTGTTCCAAAACGAATTGCGATGCGTTACCCACGTAAAGTTAGTTATATGTTTATTGGTTTAAATAGCTTTTTGAGTGTAGTAATGAAACCACTGGTTTGGTTACTTACATCAAGTGCCAACTTAATTATTAAAATATTAGGTATTAATATCAATGATGCCGAGGATAGATATAGTGAGCAAGAAATTCGATTAATGATCGATGCGGGTAAAAAAACCGGTACTATTGATGAAACTGAAAGTGAAATGATTGAAAACATTTTCGAATGGGATGATACAGTTGTTTCTGAAATTATGACACATAGAACCGAAATATTAGCGATTAATATTGAAGCTACCAAAAATGAAGTTCTCAACATTGTTGCTAAAGAAAGATTTACTCGATTTCCTATCTATGAGGATAGTATAGATAATATTGTAGGAACGATTCACTCAAAAGATTTACTTGCATATCTTGATCACATGAATAAACAAGCGTTTGATTTAAAGAAATTAGTAAGAAAAGCAATATTTATTCCTGAAAGAAAAATAGTTTCTGAACTATTTGTAGAAATGAAACAAACTAAACAACATATTGCGATTGTCATTGATGAGTTTGGTGGAACTGCTGGGATGGTTACTATGGAAGATATTTTAGAACAAATAGTAGGGAATATCTTTGACGAGTATGATGATATAATTGAAGAAATTAAGTATTTAGGTGAAGGCATTTATGAAGTCGACGGATTATCGAACCTAGAAAATGTTGAATATACCTTAAAAATTGATTTACCTTATGATGAGTATGATACATTGAGTGGTTTTATGATAGGCAAACTTAAAAGGTTTCCTAGAAAAGGAGAGAAACCCGAAATTATCTATAATGGTTATAGTTTTAAGGCAATTGATTTAGACACCAAAGTCATTAATCGTGTCTTAGTGACTAAACTAGATAACAATAATTTATCGACTGACACACTAGAAGTTTTATAAAATAAAAATGTAAAAAAACCCTTAAATTATTCTTACTAAGGGTTTTTATTTTATTGAAGTGTCGGTTATTCGTGATCTCTTTCTGTCAGCAAAGGTTCTTTTTGTTCGTGTTTTTTTAGAAAAACAAAGGCGACAATTGCAACTGCGAATGAACCAGCTGCTCCGATTAATAGGTCTAACATCGTATCTAATAACCCATAATCTTGAGGGTAAAACGTACTGGTGCTTGTCCATTGGTAGCGTTGCATATTTGTTGGATTACTCATCAAATTAAATGTGAGAACATCGGCCAAAAATTCATAAAATTCCCAAAATACTAATAGTGTTGTAGAAAATGTGAAGGAAAATAGAACTATGAACAAAGCTGGAATGGTTTGATTTTTCTTTTTCGCGACACATCCGCTGTAAATATAGACACTTTCAAAAGCTACGAGTGCTAAAACAACACCACTAATCATATGAACTAACTTATCATAACCTCCAACAGTTTCATAAAACTCTTGAATGAAACCTAACACAATGGATGCGAATAAGAAAATTAAAACTAAAATTTCAATCCAGTTTTTAAATCTAAAATTATACTTTTCTTTTAAATATTTTGGAATACTCATTAAGGCAATTGCTAATACGGATAAGAATACATTATTAACAGCGTTATCTCTAGAAGTCATCGATAAGTCTAAAAAAATACCTAGTATAGAAGCGATCAATTCTAAAGAAGCAATTATAACAAATAAATAGTAATAGAAATTCGGATTTTTCAATAAGTTCTTTTTCATCATACCTCACTTGAAAGACGTATAGAGATAATATCATATTTTCATTAGTTTAACAAATGCATATCACAGTAAAACTGGGGAGATTTATTTTAAATAAAATGAGTTAAATAATAGCTTGTTTGTCTTAAATTATAATGAAATGATCCATGGATAATATTGTTAGGATTACTTTCGATGCGTATAAATTGATGGATGTTTACCTGTTTTTTTTGGATTATTTTACTAATAACTCTAAATAAAATGAAAAAAATCACCATTTTATGGTGATATAATATTATATTAATAAAGCACTATTAAATAATAATAAAATCATTATTAATGCATATATTTATAGGTAATAACATACGTGATATACACTTTTTATTGGTTATTTATGAGAATGAATTAAAGCTAATTGCGCTGCTGCATAAGCTGGATCAATTTTAGGCTCTGTTATTTTTATAGTTGGAATCATTTCATTTAGTGATCTATGAAGTGAAGATTTGAAATATCCATCAACATTTCCTAAAGAACCAACTATGACTAAAACAGGGTTTTCTAATTTTAGAGTTGTTTGTACCGCTTTTACGGCAATACTTAATTCATAAACTGCATTGTTACAAATGTTTTGTGCATATGGATTACCTAAATCGGCGTGTTTTGTGACAAAAGGTGCTAATCCTGCAACTTTAGTGCGTTCTGTATGCCATTTTTCTGTGATACTTTGAAGATCGCTCATGGTATGAATATTTAAATGTTTTTTTAATTCATCAGTAAAAGGAGTATCTTCGTGTCTATGGTCAAGCGCTCTTGAAATAGATCTTAAAGCGTTCATTCCTAAATCATAACTACTCCCTAAATCGCCTTCTTTATAACCCATTCCCCCAGCTTTGTGTGTTTCACCACTAAGGTTTTTACCGTAAGCAACCATGCCGGTACCAGCTATTAAGGTTATCCCTTCGTCAAACAACAGACCGCTTGCCAATGCATTCTCGGCATCACTTTCACCAATTAGTAAAGTGTTTTTGTCGACACCTTGTAGTTTCTTTAATATTTCTATCAGTCTTAGTTTGTCGTTGTTGTGAAAAATACCGCCTAAACCCGCAAAAACACTTTTAAAGAGAACTTCTTTATAGGCATTTAATTTAAAAAAATCAGTTAAAGCTGAACTTATATTTTTAAAAGTTATTTCTTCAGAAACAGTATCTAAACTAGAAGGGCCTGAAGTATTTTCGTAAAGTATATTCAAACTTTCATCAATGACCATCACTTTTGTCTTAGTTCCGCCACCGTCGATTCCTAAGTAAAACATTATCATCACCCATACAATTTTAACATGAAATGATTATTTTCCAACAATCAAATTGAAAATGCTTTGACTTAAATGATATAAAATGACAATTGAGATTAATAGTATCCTTTCGCCTTTATTTATATAAATAAAGGAGTAAAATCGACAGTTATTAAAAATGAATATTGTTTTTGTAAAAACATTTTTATTTGCTAAGATATATTTAAGGAGTGAATGTTATGAAGAAGATTTTTACTGGTTTATTATTAACTGGGTTGATATTTCTTGTAGCTTGTAAGAAAGACCCACAAGAAGATATTAACAAACAAGCTGAAGATCCTGCAATAGATAAGATACTTGTTATTGGCAATAGTTTTAGTAATGATGCCTTAACTTATTTTTATGATATTGTGAAAGACAATGAAATAAAACCCAATTTAATCTTGGGTCACTTAGACATTGGCGGATCAAGTTTAGAAACACATAGGGTTAACGCATTAACAGATTATTCAAACTATAACTATCAAAAAACGGTTGATGGAGAAAAAACTATAATACCATTACAATCAATGAAACAAGTTTTACAAGATGAAGCATGGGATATTGTTACTATTCAACAAGTAAGTGGAAAAAGTGGTGTTATGAATACATATAACCCTCATTTAAATGATTTAGTAG
>JAQUCY010000048.1 GCA_028685975.1 Acholeplasmataceae bacterium
ACTAATACAGGTAATTTTGATGGTAGCGAGGTTGTTCAACTTTATGTTGGGATGGATAACAGCAACTTATATCGTCCGAAAAAAGAGTTAAAAGGTTTTTCAAAGGTCTTTTTGAAAAAAGGTGAAACCAAATCAGTGTTCATTCCTTTTGATGACTATACCTTTAGATATTTCGATATGGATAAAAACACCTTTTTGATTGAAGAAGGTGCTTATCAAATCTATGTGGGCAAAAACGTGAATGAAATCATTTTGACAGGTGAAATTGGCAAAAATGGTGTAAAAACGGTCTATAACGAGACCATCCCTTCTTACTATTCAGGTGATGTTAAATCTATTCAGTTGAAAGAGTTTGAAAATCTCCTTAAACATAAAGCGCCAAATCCAAAGCGTCAATTCATTAAGAAGAACAGAATCGTTGTTGATTATAATACAACCGTCGCTGAACTTAGATATGCAAAAGGGTGGACAGGTAGACTTTTTGCTTGGGCTATTAGAGTACTTCCAAAAGTATTAAAATTTTTCGGAAAAAAACAGCTCTCCAATACAATTTATATGGGTATGTATCACCAACCCATGCGTGGTATATCAAGAATGACCAATGGGATGATTAATTGGGACCAATTAAAAGGTTTGTTAATGATGTTTAATGGGCATTTTTTCAGGGGATTTAAAGCTTTTAGAAAAGCCAGTAAACAGAAGCGTAAAAGACTAAAAGCACAAAGGCAGGGATAAACAATGAATTATACTGTGAATGTGGGCGAAATAAATACTTTAGACAGGCTCAACAAATATTATCAAAACGAGCAATACCAAATTTCTTATTACGTGGCATTGCAAACAGAAAAAAACAAGAAGAAGTTGAAAAAGGCCAGCACAGAAGAAAAAAATAAAATAAACGAAAAAAACATTCAAGCTGAAATTGAAAAAATGAGCCAACTTGAAGCCCTTGATAAAACCTATCAAACTAACTTGAAGCGGATTAAGGCTTCTCAAAATGAAGTTTTAAACAGGATAGAAACCAAGGCTGAAAAAGTAACGAGAAAAAGCCAAATTAAAGCCTTAAAAAAGTCAAGAAATGAGGCAATTAAAACTCAGAAAAGAGCGTTATCGAATTACTCTGAAAGTGATTTAGAATACACCGTAATCAAAAAGAATATTAGTGTGATTAAATTCAATACCAATACGAAAATTGAAAATCTAATGCAAAATATCATTTTAACCAAAGGCGAAAAGTTTAAAGTGGGGAGCATCAAGTTCATAAAAGCTGTGCAATACTTTTTCTTTTCCGTTTGGCGTAAATTTAAAACCAAACATCCTGGTGTAGCTCAGTTCCTTGTCTTCTTTATGTTAAGTAATGGGGTCACCTTATTACAACTCGCTTTAATGCCAATGTTTAAATCAATGTTTAACGAAACCAATATCATTAATATTAGTTTGCAAATAGGACGTATTGGCAATAACTTTGATGGAACACCTTACTATATGTTTAATTATCCAAGTGGCCCGATTATTGATGGGGTAGGTGGCGGTTTAGCTTACTTTATGTCGGTGCAAGTGACATTAGCGATTGCTCAAATCATTAATTTCTTTACGCAAAGGAAAATCACCTTTAAATCAGATAGTAATCCTTGGATTGCCGCAGCATGGTATGTTGTTGCTTATATCGCAATTACTTTGATTGCCGCAGTCTTACAAGGCTTCTATAAAGCGCCGATTTATAACTTATTTATGAATACGTTAAGTATGGGTAATGGTGGTGAACTAATTGCTGACTTTATTACGATGATTATTAATAGTGCAGTTTCATTTTGGGTGTTTTATCCGATCTTCAAAGTTATCTTTAAACAAAAAGATGAAACAAACTAAATAGAGCGTTAAGGGAATTTATATGAAGAAAAAATACATTACATTTGCAATTCCTTCTTATAACTCACAAGCTTACCTCCATAACTGTATAGAATCGATTGTTGGGCTTGGTGAAGATGTTGAGATTATTGTGATTAATGATGGCTCAAAAGATAATACCTTAAAAATTGCCCAAGATTATCAAAAGAAATACCCAACGATCATTGAAATCATTGATAAAGAGAATGGGGGGCACGGATCGGGGGTAAATGTCGGTTTAGAGCAAGCAAAAGGTCTTTATTACAAAGTGGTTGATTCTGATGACTGGTTGGATGAAGAAACTGGAAAGCTGTTACTAGAACAAGTCAAACTTCATGCATTAACAGACAATTTGCCGGATCTCTATATCTTAGATTTTATCTATGAAAGAGCCACTGATAATACACACTATATTAGAACGTATCAGAATAATTTTCCTAAGCATGTTATCTTTGGGTGGCATCATCTAAAAAAACCGTTTCGGTTCTCAAAAACATTGTTAATGCATGCTTTAATGTTTAAAACCAGTATCTTAAAAGAAAGTGAGGTTAAACTACCTCATCATACCTTTTATGTCGATAACTTATTTTCTTACACACCACTATTTTACACAACAAAAATGTTTTATATGCCTAGGGTTCTTTACCACTACCATATTGGTAGAGAAGACCAATCAGTCAACATTGACAATATTGTGAAACGTTATGACCAACAAATTAAAGTGATGCGTTTAATCTTGAATGAAGCCAGTTACCAAGATATTAAGAAACTACCTAAAAAACAAAGAAAATATATGAAACAGTTTTTAGCAGCTATTATGATTATTACCCAAATGTTTACTACCGGTAATGATTCTAAAGAAAGAAGAAGGGCACTAAAGGATTTATGGAAAGACTTAAAAATGACAGATAAAAAAATGTATAACTTTTTAAGGTTTCGTTCTTATAATGTGCTTGTTAATTACCTGCCATGGAAATTTAAAGGTTTTGTGATGACCAAAGGGTATTTAAGACTAGCTAAGAAGATTAAGTTAGGGTGATAAAATGTATGATTATTTAATTGTTGGAGCAGGGTTATATGGTTCTATCTTCGCTTATGAAGCTCATAAGAGAGGTAAAAAGGTATTGGTTGTTGAAAAAAGGGATCATATTGGTGGTAACTTATACACGAAAAATGTAGAAGGCATCAATGTGCATGTTTACGGTGCTCATATTTTTCATACATCAAATGAAACTGTATGGCACTATATTAATCAATTTACCGAGTTTAATAACTATGTGAATAGCCCCTTAGCGAATTATCAAGGAGAAATCTATAATCTCCCTTTTAATATGAACACATTCAGTAAAATGTGGGGGATCACTAAACCAAGTGAAGCCAAAAAGATCATTGAGGAACAACGCCAATCTTATTATAAAGAAAACCCTAAAAACCTTGAAGAACAAGCCATCAATTTAGTCGGTACCGATATCTATGAAAAGCTTGTTAAAGGTTATACAGAAAAACAGTGGGGTAAATCTTCTTTAGAATTACCACCCTTTATCATTAAAAGGTTACCGGTTAGGTTTACCTATAATAACAATTATTTTAATGATAAATACCAAGGCATTCCTATAGGGGGCTACACTCAAATATTTAATACCTTACTGAATGGGATTGAAGTTAGATTAAATGTCGATTATCTTAAGGATAAAACATCTTTAGATAATCTAGCTAAAAAGGTATTATATACCGGACCGATTGATGCATTTTACGGTTATCAATTAGGAAAACTTGATTACAGAAGCCTACATTTTGAACATCAGTTGTTAAATGAAGATAATTATCAAGGTAACGCCGTCATTAACTATACTGATCGAAAGACCTTGTATACGAGAATATTAGAACATAAACACTTTGAGTTTATTGAGTCTAGTAAAACCGTTGTTACGAAAGAATACCCCCGTGATTTTACGGGAGAAAACGATCCTTATTATCCGATTAATGATACCGTTAATAATCAAATGTACGAACGATATCATCAGCTTGCGAAAAAGGAAACTAAATATCTATTTGGGGGACGGCTAGCTGAATATAAGTATTACGATATGGATGATATTATTGAAAAAGTATTAATGCTTGTTCGAGAAGAACTAGCTTAACCAATGAGAATTGAAATAAAGAAAAATAGGAGAGAAACAACGTGAAAATAAGAGATATTTGGAAGGCGACAGCCATTAAAATTTGGCTTGTTGTAAGTGTATTAATCTTAACCATCATCATAACAGCCTCAATCATAGGTACCCAAACCCCTTTCTTAAAAGGGACGATAGATTCTGTGATGGGGGGACCAAAGCGGGTCTTAGTATCAGGTAATCCGGAAGATTACATGCGTTTTGAAGCTGATTACGCCAATAAGGCAGAAACCTTAAGGGCGGCTAATTTACTCAACGAACGTATTTTAGAAGAAGGGATTATCTTACTCAAAAATGATGATGATATTTTACCACTTAAGGGAATTGAAAAAATCACCGTACTTGGGAAAAACTCCACCAATTTAGTATTAGGTGGATCAGGGTCTAGTGCTGGGTCAGGCTCAACTACCTCTATTGATTTATACCAAAGTTTAACCAATGCGGGATTTGAGTTTAACCCTGTAGCAAAAGACTTTTTTAGTAGTAGTGCATCAGGTTCTGGCAGACCAGCCGTTCCTGGGATGGGAACGATATTAACAGGGTATCCAATTGGAGAAACCCCTAAATCAATGTATCAAAATAACACAGCCCTTAAAAACAGTTATGTTGACTATAATGATTTAGCGATTGTCGTGATTACAAGAATGGGCGGGGAAGGTTATGATCTTCCAAGAACAATGTTTTGGAACGGTTCTAACTATTCTAATTGGGACGGAACAGAATTAATCCCTGGAGCGAGAAATAAAAGTGATCACTATCTCCAAATAGATCAAAATGAAACGGACTTATTAAAAGAAGCCAACGATCATTTTGCTAACGTGATTGTCTTAATTAACTCCGCTTCACCGATTGAAATGGGATTTCTAGAAGACGCAACACATTATGCATATCAGCCAAATGTGAAGGCCGCTTTATGGATTGGTAGCCCTGGAGCAACTGGCACAAACGCGGTTGGTCGAATTTTAAAAGGTGAAGTCAATCCGAGTGGTAGAACCACAAATACCTATGCCGCTGATTTTAAAAAAGACCCAAGTTGGAACAATTTTGGTAACAATTTAGAAAAAGACGGTAATAGATACACTGTCGATGACAAAGCACGTAATGCTTATTATGTTGAATATGAAGAAGGCATTTATGTGGGTTATCGTTACTATGAAACGAGAGGATTTACTGATGGTGAAGCCTGGTATAATAACAACGTTATTTACCCGTTTGGATACGGCCTATCTTATACCACTTTCACTCAAGAAATAGTAAACACAAGTTTTACAGATAATGAAGTAGTTCTGGCAGATGATGAAATCAGTATCGATGTTAAAGTTACCAATACAGGTAGCCATGCCGGCAAAGAAGTGGTGCAAGTTTATCATACAGCACCTTATTATGACGGGGGTATTGAAAAAGCCCATGTGGTGTTAACTGGTTTTGGTAAGACGGGTAACCTTCAACCTGGACAAAGTGAAACCATCACGATTACATTTAATGTTAGAGATATGGCTTCCTATGATTATAATGATGCCAATCAAAACGACTTTAAAGGCTTTGAAGTAGAAGCTGGTGAATACAAAATTAAATTAATGCATAATTCGAATGAAGTGATTGAAGAAAAAGTAATTCAAGTACCTACAGGTGGCTATCGTTATGATAAAGACGAGACCACAGGCGCTGAAATTACCAATCTATTTGATGATGTCAGTCATCATATTGATACTTACTTATCAAGAAGAAACTGGGAAGGCACTTGGCCTACAATCCCAACTGCTTTAGACAGGGCTGTAGCCGCTGATTTTATTAGTTTACTCAACTATAAAGTCAATGACAAACCAAGCGATCCTTGGTACGAAGCTGAAATGCCAAACCAAAGTAGTGTTGTCACCTCATTTAATAATACCCCGGTTAAATTATATCATTTAGTTGAGAAAAGTTATGATGATCCAATGTGGGATACGTTATTAGACCAATTAACGATTTCCCAAATGGCCATACTTGTTTCGCGTGGTAACTTCAAGACGATTAATATTGATAATATTGGTAAACCACTTACTACTGACCCGGATGGGCCAAGTGGATTTGCAAACTTTATGGGAGACCCTTCGGTGTATGATACTGCTTATTATGCAAGCGGGGTTGTGATGGGGTCAACGTGGAGTGAAGATTTAGCCTATCAACTTGGTAGAATGGTTGGTAACGAAGGCTTAATTGGTAATGAAAAAGGCGACGGGATGCCTTATTCAGGTTGGTATGCCCCAGCGTCAAACATTCATCGTTCTCAATTTGGCGGAAGAAACTTTGAGTATTATTCAGAAGACGGCTTCCATTCCGGGAAAATCGCAGCTAAAATCATTAAAGGTGCCAAAGAAAAAGGTGTTTATACGTATTTAAAACACTTTGCCTTAAATGACCAAGAAACGAATCGTGACAATACAGGACTTATCACCTGGGCTAATGAACAAGCGATGCGAGAAATTTATTTTGTACCGTTTGAATTAGCAGTCAAAGAAGGTGGAACGAATGCCATGATGTCTGCGTTTAACCGAGTAGGGACCACTTGGGCTGGAGGCAGCTACCCATTGTTAACATCGTTATTACGTCAAGAATGGGGATTTCAAGGAATGGTTATTACGGACTTCAATTTAAAGACTTATATGGACACCGACCAAATGATTCGAGCTGGAGGAGACATTAGCTTAAGTCCAAGTAAAAATTTTAGTGATACCACTTCAGCTACCGGTGTTAGTGCTTTAAGAAAAGCTAGCAAAAACATCTTATATACTGTGGCTAATAGTAACGCTATGAATGGGTATGGAGAAGGGTTAGTTTACAGATATACGACCCCAACTTGGATTATTTTGGTTATCGTTATTAATATTGCCGTAGCGATTACATGTGGTATTTGGGGATTCTTTGTCATTAGAAAGCAATATAAAAAGGTTCGAAGACAAGAGATGAACCCTAGTCGTACTGGTAATCGTGGTTTATAGAAATTTAAAAAGCGAAAAATTCAATAACAATTTCATTAGGTAATCGTTATTGAAATTAAATAAAAGTTAACAAGAAAAACAACTAAGAAAGGAGAGTGTTTTAAGTACAAGGCTTTAAGAATGCCATGAGCTGTACTTAAGCACGAAAAAGAAATGAAAAAAAGTAGCAAATTAATGATTAGTTTGGTGTTAACGCTATTCGTAGCTTTGGCTATGGTAGCCTGTGTGGATTCACCAAATGTAGAAGAACCACCAGTAACAATTAACCCACCAGATCCACTTAATGAGGTTACATCTATTACTATCATATACGATGGAATGAAGGTAACCGGTGGTGTTTTATCGGTAGATTTAACAGAAGGATCTATCGCATTGTCAGCTGAGGTCCGTAAGACTGGAAATGCGGATGGCACTGTAATGTTTTCCAGTAGTGATACCTCAATAGCGGAGATTAACGCTTCTTCTGGAGAAGTCGTAATTAAGAAAAAAGGCGAAACAATTATAACTGCGAATGCTGGGGATAAAACACATTCAATTGCTCTAATTGTTGGTGATGAATTTGGAAGTGTTGAAACCAAATATACCATTACAGTTATTGGTGGGATTTCTAGTGTAACCAGTTCTGAAGCTGGTCAACAAGTTACTCTCACAGCAGCAGTTAATGAATTTGAACGTGATCACTTATCATTTATTAAGTGGGAATACTTAGATGCCGATACTTTAGAGAAAATTGATAATTTGTGGATTAATGGTAACAGTTTTAAAATGCCAACAAAAAACATTTTAGTTAAAGCTATCTGTGAAGATAAACTCTATACCCTTAATGTTGTTAATGGGACAGTTTTAAATGCATTATCTGATGGCGAACAACTAGAGTTAACCGGCATTGAAGAAGGCGATGTCATGAAATATGACTTACCGTTTGACACAGAGGTAACAGTAAAAGCTAATCCAGCAAAACCGGGAACTATGTTTGTGGGTTGGGATTATGAAATGACATTAAATCGAGTTGGTGACCTTGGCGTTCAAGAGTATTCATTTACGATGCCAAGTGAAACATTGACCCTGTATGGTGTATTTTCTCAAGTAAAACCACTTGTGTTTGGTCATGTGACAGTCGGAATTAATAATCTACCTATTGTTAAAGGACATGTACAAGGTGAAGAAGCACCCGATCCTGAATTAGAGGGGATGAATGGATATCGTTTTACTTTTTCAGGTAACGCACAGGCAAATGAAGTAGGATCTAAAGTTGAAAACTTAACAGGGAACCAAGGATTTTCTACATTGAGACATGGTTCACAAACAGTAAAAACTATTTTTAAAAATCATCATGAAACCTTACCAATTACAGTA
>JAQUCY010000049.1 GCA_028685975.1 Acholeplasmataceae bacterium
TGAGGAAGTGTTGCATGAGACTCATCAATAATCATTAAAAAGTCATCCCCAAAGAAATCAATTAAAGTTGCTGGGGTTTCGCCTTCTTCTTTAAGTGCCATATGTCTAGAATAGTTTTCCACACCCGGACATACTCCAATTTCTTCTAGCATTTCTAAATCATATCTTGTACGCATTTTAATACGTTCAGCCTCAAGAAGTTTGTTTTCGAATTGAAAATAAGTCACTCTTTCTTCTAATTCAGCCCTAATTCGTCTTAAAGACTCTTCCATTCTTTCTTTATTGGTCATAAAGTGAGTGGCTGGAAAAATTGTTGTAAATTCAACTGTATCAACAATTTGTCCAGTTAAAATATCAAACCATCTAATTTTCTCAATCTCATCACCAAAAAATTCAACTCTTATCCCATTCGCATGTTCGTTTGAAGGAACTATCTCAACAATATCCCCTCTAACTCTAAATGTCCCTCTATGGAAATCAATATCGTTTCTCTGATACGTTAGTTCAACGAGTTTATTTAACAGCTGACGAATCCCGTATTCATCTCCAACTCTAAGAAATATTACCCCGTTTTTATAATCATCAGGATCACCAATCCCGTAGATACAAGACACCGAGGCAACCACAATAACATCATCTCTTTCAAGAAGTGATGCCGTTGCGCTATGTCTCATCTCATCAATTTCATCGTTAATCGACGCATCTTTTTCAATAAAAACATCACTAGAAACCACATATGCTTCTGGTTGATAATAATCATAATAAGATATAAAATATTCAACTCTATTATCCGGAAAAAAGGCCTTAAGCTCACTATAAAGTTGTCCAGCCAAGGTCTTATTATGTGCTAAAACAAGGGTTTTTCTCCCTAGTTTTTCAATAATATTTGATATTGTAAAAGTCTTACCAGTACCTGTGGCACCCCTTAAAACTTGACGTTTTTCACCTTTGTTAAAGTTATCTAAAAGTGTATCAATAGCTTTAATTTGGTCGCCCATTGGTTGATAAGGTGCTTTCAAATTAAATTGCATTATATCACCATTCTTATTATAACAAATTTACCCCTATAATCACACTTTTAGATGCTTTAGTTTTAAATTTTATTCTTCATCAATATCCGCTTCAATGATAACGGATGTTTTTTTGATTTCAACAATGGTCTTAGAAGGATAAACCGTTTCAACCAAAGCCAATACACCTTGAATAATCATGAAAGCTCCAATTAACTGAATTAATATGATTCCACTACTATTTAATAATATCACCATTAAGACAATCGATAACACTAAGAATAAAGTAGAACTAAACATAGAAACCAGCCATGCTTTCGTATTAGATCTATATGACAAAGTTATAATAAACTTAAATAAAGACGATATTGCAACAAATACAGCAAGGACTATCCCAAACACCAACACAACATCCATTATATTTGCTGTAAAGATGACAAATATAACACCAAGTATCAACAACAATAAAGCCCCCATCAATACCGGAGTTGCATCCATCTTCTTCTTTAAATCATAATAATCTTTAAGTTTTATTAACCCAGCTAGTATCAATATAATCCCAACACTTAATATAATCCAAAACAGTGTATCCTTAGGGAATATTACCAACAAAATACCACTTATTAATAAAATAGTTGAAACAATAATATTCGTAATTTTATCTCTTTTCATAATAACCTCCAAATACTTTATTATCTTTTTATTTATTTTATCATGAATTTAATAAAATTTAATGAATATAGAAAAAAGTCCTTTTTGAAAGATAATCAACCTCTCAAAAAAGACATTGTATATTTTATAATAATGATACACATCTGTCAAACAGTTCCAATACATAATTGGTATATCTTTTTGTTTAAGCATAGATTAAAATTACACATCTCTCAAACACATCCGGTCAAGCGACAAAGGAAGTATACGTTTAAGCATAGATTAAAATTACACATCTCTCAAACCCAGCAAGTTTTTCTTCGGCACTTTTCCAAGTTTAAGCATAGATTAAAATTACACATCTCTCAAACAAAAGTTACATACAGCAGCAGAAAAAACTTGTTTAAGCATAGATTAAAATTACACATCTCTCAAACAGTATAAACACCTACTGACCAAAACTTGTCGTTTAAGCATAGATTAAAATTACACATCTCTCAAACTTTGGTCGCGTTACTAATGCTAGTGTATTCGTTTAAGCATAGATTAAAATTACACATCTCTCAAACACTCCTTTCAAGGTTAGACGCTTTGGAGTGGTTTAAGCATAGATTAAAATTACACATCTCTCAAACATCAGGTGTTGTATCATGGCTATCTGGTGGGTTTAAGCATAGATTAAAATTACACATCTCTCAAACTCATCTCCACTGCTAATCTATCAACCAAGTGTTTAAGCATAGATTAAAATTACACATCTCTCAAACGTCTTTCCTTGACTTAATTATATGATAACAGTTTAAGCATAGATTAAAATTACACATCTCTCAAACTATTCGCTACGCTCACTCGGTCAGAGCCTTGTTTAAGCATAGATTAAAATTACACATCTCTCAAACGCAGGAACGACACCAAACATTTTAAGACTTGTTTAAGCATAGATTAAAATTACACATCTCTCAAACTGGCAAATCAAAGTAGTCGTCAAGATAAGTGTTTAAGCATAGATTAAAATTACACATCTCTCAAACTGGTAAATCATAGTAATCGTCTAAGTATGTGTTTAAGCATAGATTAAAATTACACATCTCTCAAACGCAGTGGGTAGGTGGAGTAGATGTTCCAAAGTTTAAGCATAGATTAAAATTACACATCTCTCAAACAGGTCAATGTTCTTGTTGTTTCTCAACCGAGTTTAAGCATAGATTAAAATTACACATCTCTCAAACCAATCGATTATCAATATATATGGACTAATAGTTTAAGCATAGATTAAAATTACACATCTCTCAAACCAACAAGGTTGGGATTGGAAAAATCATCCTGTTTAAGCATAGATTAAAATTACACATCTCTCAAACCAACGCAGTAGCATTAGAGCGATTTAGAAAGTTTAAGCATAGATTAAAATTACACATCTCTCAAACATGTTTAATAATAAAGTCTAAAGCAGTTTTGTTTAAGCATAGATTAAAATTACACATCTCTCAAACAGAGAGTTCGAGCGCATAAAATACGCCAATGTTTAAGCATAGATTAAAATTACACATCTCTCAAACATAACCACCGGATAATTGATTAACTACAGTGTTTAAGCATAGATTAAAATTACACATCTCTCAAACTTATTAATTGAATTTATTAAATTTATTATAGTTTAAGCATAGATTAAAATTACACATCTCTCAAACCTCAAATCTAGAAATTTCGGATGAATTTTAACCATTTTATGCTGCTTACGAGTTAATAATACTATAAAATATATGAATCTACAATGGTAATAACATTAGAATCAAATGTATTTTTTGGCACTTCCTTCTCTACAAAGATTAAATAAATATCATGTTGAGCCGCATATTGAATCAATTCATTTACCTCAGTTTCATTAAACAAATATAAGGCAAATGATATAAAAAATACCTTTGTCTTAGTTAAAGTTAATATAAGATCAATATATCTTATCAACAGTTGAATTGGTGTATCTTCATGTTCAGAGAATTTCACATCAAACACTTTCAATATATCCGTTAAATCTAGATCTTCATTGAAAGAAAAGTCCATTAATGTTTCTTTTTTTAGTAAAGATAAAAACTCAATAATACTTTTCTTTAACTCTTCATACCTTAATAGTGAATCTGTTTTGCCAACTTCAGTTGTAATTTGTTTATACAGATAATTAATAGCTTTTCTATTATTTAGAGTTAACATTAAAATATTATAAGTATATTCAACTTGTGACTCTATTTTTAATGGTTTCTCACCATCAAAAATCATGAATCCACCATCTTCTCCATTGATTTGTCCTACCATTTCTTTTTGAAAATGGTAGAGTTCATTTAAATCATTAAGGATAATCAAAGTTGGTTGGTTTGTATTTATTATAATTGGTTTGTTATATTTTTCATTAGAAATTATCATAATTCAACATACCTCAAATTAGAATCTATCACTTTGCTTTTACTTTTTCCTAAGTAATAATCAATTGAAGAAAACTGTCTTTCAGTAATCTCAAGTAGTTGTACATCACCTTTGGGTGGTAAATTATCTTTAATAAGTTTTTTTACCGAAGCTGAAATTGATTTATTCATTACCAGTCTTGAATAAACCGATTCAGTCATCATGATAAACCCTGAACGCACTAAAAACTTACGCCACTTATTCGCTATTTTCATTTCTTTGTTTGAAACTGAAGGTAAATCAAACATCACTATTAGTCTCATTGATCTCCACATCTCTATAATGCTCCATTGTCATATAATCAATTTTAGGAATTTCTTTTGATTCCTCATTTAGATATCGAATTAATGCTTTTACATAAACCCCTATTGAATCATCAAGGTATCTTTCTTCATCATTAACGATTATTTTTTTTGTTGCTAGTTTTCTCATCGACTTAATTGGATCTTTATTATTTAAGTTTAAATAAGCCATTATATCCACTATCGGTCTAAATGGTTCCATAAAATCTGATGACAAATTAAAGGGATTTGTTTTTCCTTTATGAAATATCCCTAATTGCGTAAGATAACCTGAGGATGCAATTTCTCGATTAAAACAACTAAGTAAAATGGAGTAACCGTAATTTAATAATCCATTAATTACGGTTTCTTCATTTCGATTAAATCCTTGTCCAAACAAGGAGAAAAAATATACCTTTGCCGCTAAACCCTCGCGGTTTGTCTTATCATTTGGTTTTACTTCTGTTAAATATTGTTCTAATAACTCTTGATTTGATTTTTCAAATATTTTTAACACTTTCAATTGATTTTGAATCTTCATTCTCACGATTTCAACCCATAAATCAGCCGTGATATTATCTTTCCAATTTAATTGTTTATAAAGATTACCTGATAGATTGTAATGATTATTTATTCCCAGTAATGTCCCAACAGGATTATGTTTCTCATCACAAAGTAACACGGCTATATTGTTTTTAATGAGTTGAATCATTAACGGAACGGTTATCAATGTACTGGTCGATTCTATTAATAGAACCGAGATATCATCTAAGAATACCTTTTTTTCATCTTCTCCATCAAATATAACTAGATAACCTTGTAAATATTGAAGTTTAGAAGACTTTCTTATTAATACAGTTCTAAACATTTATGTCAATTGTTTTTGTATAGAATCCAGTTACTGATTCTCTAATAATTCGAATCTTATCCTTCAGCACTTTATTTTTTTGTAAATCCGTATAGGATACATTAAATAATTTACCTTGATTAGATGAATTTGGTTTTAAAAGTTTCGTAATGATTACACCTAATGTTTCTATTTGATCAGTTAGAGAATAATCATTGAAGATATCTTTTTCATTACCTTTTCCATTAATTTTGCTTACCGTGTTGTTCGGAAATAATCGCTTGTTTTTATAACTTTTGTTCAATTTATTTTGAAATTTTTCAAATACAAAGACATTTTTCTCTTTATTAAATCCAGCTTGTTTCCAAACACACTCTTCAATTTTTTTACCTTTGTATTTTTTTTGAATGCTAAATATTTTTTTTAAGTACTTTTGCGTGTCAGAGTCAAAAATAAGTTGACTAGTATTATGAAACAAAATATTGTTGTTTGATTTACCTGCTATTCTTAATGGTACGCCATCTAATAATACTTTTTGTCCTATTGGTATAATTGGCTCAACAATTTCGGCTTTAGGAAAGTTATTATTGATATATATTCTAAACTTATCAATGTTGAATGTTTTATCGTCGTAAAAATACCCACAATCTACGGTAGGGATAGCTTCTAAAACTATTTTATTGTTGATTTTTAAGGCTGCGAAAAACGCTGTTTTAACACCGTTATAGCCTCCATACTCATCTACGCTTAATGAATTTTTGATTGGTGCATAACCATCATTCTTACCATTATCTTTTGGTGCAACAATATTTTGATCCCAATATGCTCCCTGACTGTTAATTGTTGTTTTCTTTGTGACGAGAATATCATGATGTTTGAAAATCTTTTTAATATATTCTATATTCTTATCCATCATCTTTTCAATAATTCTTTCATAGTTGTAGGTTCTAAACTTGCCTTCTGAGTTAATATAGAGGTTTTTTTGAATTAATTTTCCAACAACAATATTTAAATACGCATCATGCGCATGATGGAAATCATTTAATTCTCTAAACTTTAATAACTTAAATTCATTTCTAAAAGAAGAAATATGTCTAGATTTTGAGTAGATGATGAAATTACTATCTTTATTATCGTTATATTTAATATCAAAAATGTTGGCAATTTCTAGATTAATCCAGTCTAAAGTTGTTTTTTGTCTATTAACGAAATCTTCTAATTCAAAATCTGTTAGGGGTGTTATTCTAGTTAATCTTTCATATTTCTTTCGTGAAATTAAATTCTTATTTACTAGATAATCCCATAAGTCTTTGTTTTGATCTTGAACTTCTTTAGGTAGTGGATAAATATTGTTTTTTTCTCCATTAATAACGCTTGAGGTTAAAACGAGGTTGTCAAAACTATCATCTTTAATTCTTGATTGAGGGAAAATATGATCAATATCATATGCTTTTGAATTACTCATTAACAAATCAAAATCTATTGGTTTGCCAGTATATAAATCTTTGCCAAGTTGTAAGAAATACAAGTATACTTTCTTTGACTTAAGCTTATCTTCTTCTTTGTTCGTACGGAGGTGCTCTAATTCAAGTTCTGCTTGTGAATGTTCTAATTTAAGTGTCTTATAAATTTCACTTAATTGCTGCATTCTTGATTTTGTTTCTTCTTTTTTAGCATCGTTTTCTCTTGTAAATTCAATAGAAATTCTCGTAGGTTTTTCACCATCCATTATTTTAATAATCTCATCAATAATTAGGTTGGCTTGAATAATTGTTCTTCTTGCTTGAGGAGAAATATACCTTGTCTTAAGATACTCATGAAGACTATTTGAATCTGATAAATCATATTCTTTATTGCTAAGTTTATCAATCGTAGTTTGATTTTCACCTTTATATAGTATTTCCATCATATTTAGGTTTGTATCTTTTAGGGTTTCAATCATGGTTCTTAATTCGCCTTCACCATCATCAAATAAAATTACATTTAAAAATTTGAATGAAAGGTTCCCCCATTTTGTAGATTTAACACGTGCAAGTTCGTCAATTTGTTCGCTTGAAATATTAACCGTTTGATAGGTTTTAACAATTTCATTGATTTGATCTTTACGAACTTCAATTTCATCACTGTCAATCAAAGTTATATTATTCACTACATCATCATAAAAGCTTTGGTAAAAAGGGTTGTTTTTATGTTCTGGAAATATTTTTTCGAACTTCTTAATGGCACTCAAAGAAATTTGAAGTGGTTTTTCTTCATCTGTCTTTGAAAACCCAGTAAAGTCCGTATTTTTAGGTAACCCCAAAATACTAATAATTCGAGATTTTGTTAGGGTTTTTCCAGTTTTCAGATTATCAAATAAGACTTGTTTTTGTTCTTTATTTAAAAACGTATCATTAATTTTCACTTTATTAATAGTGTTATAAAAGACATATGTTTGATATAGAATTGTTTCTTGTTGAACACATATCTCCTCAGGGATATAAGTACAACTTCTTAACATTCTTCCGATAAACGCTTTATTCGTTTCTCTTTTGTTTACAACTTCATTGAAGTTATACGGTGTTACTTTTACATCCTTGAATTTGTGATGCTTCACTAACCAGTAGTTACTACTCTCATCGCCTGTATGGTTTGATAAAGGACCAGCAAAGTAAGGGACTTTAAACTTTAATAGTTGTTTAATATGTGTTGCTTGTTCTTTAGATGCTTCAGTGTTAGTTAGTTTTTGAAAGAGCTCTAGTATGTTTTCTAATTCACTAAAATGTAGTTGGTATGGAATAAGTCGGTTATCTTTATTGGTCGGTTTAACTAAAAACCCATCATTACTAATAAATTGTAAAAGTTTAGTATCACTTGTTTTATCTTCATATTCTTTTTTAATTGATTCAAGTTTTTTAATCAAATCATCTCTTGAAGTTTTTTTATTTGCACTCTTTTTAGTTCCATCTTTTAAAAGTTTTCCTACATAGTTTGTATAGGAAATCTTTTTTGTATCATCGATTAAAAATAATTCTTCGAAATAA
>JAQUCY010000050.1 GCA_028685975.1 Acholeplasmataceae bacterium
GACATAACCCAAAATAGTTTTTACCCTTTTTTTGTAGTTTCACATAAGGGCTAACTAAGTTAAGAATATCAGTCTTTTCATTGATTTCATTTAGAATTGCTTTATCAATACTCACTTTAGCCCTCCTTTTTTAATGATTAAAAACGAATTTTATCCTTTATATATTCTGTAACCTCATCAAGATGTAGTCTAATTTGATTCATCGTATCACGTTCTCTAATCGTGACTGTATTATCGATAATTGTTTGTTCATCCACTGTTAAACAATAAGGCGTACCAATTTGGTCTTGTCTTCTGTAACGTTTCCCAATATTTTGCGTTTCATCATACACCACACTAAAGTGTTTCGATAAAACATCATAAATTTCTAATGATTTATCTTGGTGTTTGTTTTTAATCAGTGGTAAAACCGCTACTTTATAAGGCGCTAAATAGGGGTGAAGTTTTAATACTTCTCTGGTTTTACCATCTTCTAAAGTTTCTTCAATAATACCTTCATTTAAGATACTTAACAATAAACGTTCCACCCCTAAAGATGGTTCTACGACATAAGGAATATATTTTTCATTGGTTTCAGGATCTAAGTATTCTAAAGATTCTTTAGAATGGGTTTGGTGTGCCTTTAAGTCAAAGTCTGTTCTTGAGGCAATCCCCCATAACTCATCAAATCCCCAAGGGAAGTTATAAAGGATATCCACTGTTTTATTAGAATAGTGTGATAATTCTTTTAAAGTATGTTCATGATAATTAAGGTTATCTTGGTTAATACCTAAGTCTAATAAGAAATGTTTCATCTTATCTAACCAGTAATCAAACCAAGTAATTTCTGTGCCTGGCATGCAGAAAAATTCAAGCTCCATTTGTTCAAACTCTCTGGTTCTAAAAATGAAGTTACCAGGGGTAATTTCATTTCTAAATGATTTACCAATTTGACCGACCCCAAAAGGGACTTTCTTTCTCGTGGTTCTTTGAATATTCTTAAAGTTAATGAAGATTCCTTGAGCCGTTTCTGGTCTTAAATAAACTGTGTTGGCTTCATCTTCAATGACCCCTTGATTGGTTTTAAACATTAAGTTAAACTTTCTAATTTCTGTCCAACTAGATTTACCACAATTTGGGCACTTAATTTGGTGTTCATTTAAATAACTAAATAGTTCATCGTTGGTCCATCCATCAGGATTAATTTCATGATCAAATGCTTTAATTAAATGGTCCGCTCTATGTCTGGTATGACAATTTAAACATTCCGTTAATGGATCACTAAATCCCCCTAAATGGCCTGAGGCCACCCAGACTTCTTTATTCATCAAAATCGATGAATCAAGTAAGACGTTATAAGGTGTTTCAGTGATAAAACGTTTAATCCAAGCGGATTTAATGTTTTGTTTTAATAAAGATCCCAGTGGACCGTAATCCCATGTATTCGATAAACCGCCATATAATTCAGAACCTTGGTATATGTAGCCTGTTTGTTTCGCAAAATTTACAATTTTATCTAGTGTCATAAGTATCCTTTCTTTATAAGCCTTTTATCTCATAATCCATATGATATTCATAATAAGCTTTAATGAATTTAATCAATATATTTTTTATTTCTTGTTCAATCTCTATTTCTTCGGTTAGATAATAGAGTTTCATTAAATGGATTGTTTCATTCACATTTAAATCTGGTTTTAATGCTTCATTTTTAGAAACGGTTTGTCCTGTGGCAAGATTAAAGCCTACCGCATTCTCTTTTTTAAACGATAATTCATAGCCTAGCCCATAAGTTAATTTAATTATATAGGTTAATGCCGCAAAGTTTAAATCGTTAAAACTTAACAGCTGAATGATTAAATTAAACAGTCTTTCATGAGGCAAATCATCCGTTAATAAGAATTGAATGCTATTCAAGATGACAGATGCGTTTTGAACCTTTAGATAGTCTTTCTTTAACGATTGATAATCATCAATCAATGTCGCTTGTTTAAGGGTTTGCATCGGTTTATCAGGATTTAACTCAAAACTAATTAAGGTTAGGTAATCTGATAAATAATGATTTGGGTTTTTATAATTCTTAGACCCCTTAGAAACCAATGTATATTTCCCATAAGGGGTATAGACATAAAGGAGTTTTGAAGATTCTTGGTAGTCTTGAGTTTTATAAATTAACCCTCTAGAGATCATACCCTAACCCTTTCAAATCTTGAGGTCTATTACGCCAATCTTTAATGACTTTCACCCATAAGTTTAAATGGACTTGGGTTTCTAGTGTTTCATTAATGTCTTTTCTGGCCTCAGAACCAATTAACTTTAACATTGAACCTTGTTTTCCAATTAAAATATTCTTTTGAGAATCTCGTTCGACAACAATCGTCGCGTAAACCACATATAAGTAGTGTTCATAACCCGCATGATCAATGATAACCGCCACACTATGCGGAATTTCTTCTTTGGTGTAATAAAGTACTTTTTCTCGTATCAATTCAGCCATTCTTTCAAAATCTGTTTGAGGAGTCTTTACTGACTCATCATATAGAAGTTCACCTAGTGGTAATTCTTCAATAATATCTTGAAGTAAATACTCGATATTTTGAGACGTTTTACTGCTAATTGGATAAATTCCCTTAAAGTTATATTTATCCATATAAGAAAGAATAATCTTATCAATATCTATTTTAGATTTTAATAAATCAATTTTATTAATCACTAAAAAGACCGGCGTCTTGGTTTCTTTAAAGTGTCTAATGACAAAATCTTGAGCAAATGAGTATTCACTATCTACCATATAAAGAATCACATCAACACTGCCAATCGCACTAATTGCTTGTTCATCTAAAAATGACCCTAAGGCATGTTTAGGTTTATGGATACCAGGCGTATCCATAAAAATGATTTGGGCATCCTCTAAAGTTTTAACCCCTAAGATTTGGGTTCTTGTGGTTTGATGTTGATAAGAGGTTATCGCAACTTTCTCACCGATTAAAGTATTAAGTAAGGTTGATTTTCCAACATTAGCCCTTCCAATAATACCTACAAACCCACTTTTAAAATTACTCATTATCCTCTATCTCAATAAATGAATAAGGGAGTAGTTCATCGATGGTAACTTCTTTAACATCACCATCAATGTTAGATAAATAGATAGGGGTATCTTTTGGTAGAAGTTCTTTCATGACTTGGCGACAAGCCCCACAAGGGCTTATTGGGTCTTTTGTGTGACCAGTAATTGCCATCGCTTTAATATCGTTTTTTTGATAGCCTTGAGAATAAAGAGAAAACAAAGCACTTCTTTCCGCACAATTAGATAACCCATAACTAACATTTTCAATATTAGCACCATGGATAACTGTTCCATCTTTTAATAATATTGCCGCACCAACGCCAAATTTAGAATAGGGGCTGTATGTTTTTTGTCTTGCCTTAATGGCTTCTTTAACTAAACTATTCATTTATTTAATCCTTTCTAGATTCGCATTTTTCAAAATACTTTCTTGTTTTTCAATCATAATCTTTTCATCTTCTACAGTATGATGATCGTATCCATTTAGATGTAGGTAACCATGAACACTCAAAAATCCTACTTCACGGTCAAACGAATGACCATACTCAGCTGCTTGTTCTTGGGCGCGCTCTAATGAAATAAAAATATCACCTATATAAGATGCATCTTCATCATCAGGAAAACTAATCACGTCGGTCACTGAATCAACTTGTCGGTAGGTTTTATTAATCTCCTTGATTTGTGAGTTAGTCACGAAGATAACATTAAATTCTGTTTCACCTTCAACTTTGTCAAAGATAGAACGAATTAATGTTTCTTGAGCTTGTGTATCTTCGGTTGTCTGATTATAAAATTCGATTTTAATCAATCTTCATACCTCTCTAAGATCTTTTGAACGAGTGGATTTCTAACGACATCTAATCGTTCAAATTCAACTGTCTTGATATTGTCAATTCCTTTTAAGATTTCTAAAGCTTCTTTAAGTCCGCTTTTTTGTCCTTTAGGTAGGTCTACTTGTGAAGGGTCCCCTGTAATGACCATTTTAGATGAAAAGCCTAATCTTGTTAAAAACATCTTCATTTGAGAACTGGTCGTATTTTGTGCCTCATCTAAGATAATGAAGGCATTTTCTAGCGTCTTCCCACGCATGTAGGCTAGTGGTGCAATTTCTATCACACCGGTTTCCATTAAATGATTGGTCGTATCAGCCCCTAGAAAATCATGGAGGGCATCATATAAAGGTCTTAAATAAGGATCAATCTTTTCTTTTAAATCACCTGGTAAGAATCCTAAATACTCACCAGCCTCCACGGCTGGTCTTGTTAAAATAAGTTTTTTAACTTTGTTTTGTTTTAGATAACTTACCGCAGTCGCAACCGCTAAATACGTTTTACCCGTTCCTGCTGGACCTATTCCAAAGATAAGTTCTTCTTTATCCATGGTTTTAAGGTATTCGGCTTGGGTTCTTGTTTTAGCATAAACAGGTTTACCATTCGTTTGATACAAAATGACTTTACGGTTTAAGAAAAATTCAGTGATTCCTTCAAGTTGATTCACTTCTCTAAGTTTAAGTAGGTACATCACTTCTCGTTGACCAATTTCAACTTTAGGGGCTAATTCTTCTAAAACTGTAAAGACATCTTTAAGCATTTGAATTTGGTCTTCTGTTGCGTTACTAACAAACAAATCATCTTTTAAAGTCAGTTTAATATCAAAATAGGTCTTCATGACCTCTAAGTTTCTATCGAATGACCCTAAAATAGCGTATGCGTGCTTAAGATCTTTAAGTTTATAGACTGCTTTCAAACCCATACCACCTCATCATATAATTATACCACAAGTGAGTTAACAAGTGTTAGCCCATAAACGAGAACAAAAGGTAAAAATATTTACCTTTAGCGAAATTGCCTTATTTAAAACGACTACATACTAAATAAGTATGTCCGTTTAGGTGTGTTCACACCCTTATCCCCTATCCATTCGGCATCAGGATTACCTTTTCGAATCATATTAAGTGCAGCATTTTGATCTGCATTAATTAAAGTGCCTTCTTTAGTTTTATATAATCCTCTTTTTACTCTTTTACCAGAAAAATCACCCTTCTTCATTTCATCTTCATCTAAATAAGATGCTTTTGAGGTGTAAGCTTCGTTAATAACTTTTGTTTTAATGCCTGTTTGTTCTGCTAATTCAATGATTCTATCCTTTAATTTACCGATAGGAATTGATTTAGTCCACTGATTATATACCTTTGATAAACTTTCATTTTTAAAATTATCGTTATATCCTATCATTATATAACCAACCTCATTCTTAATCGCGTGATTGATGATGAGTCTTGCTGCTTTTTTAACTCCATACTCCATCTGATGATTTCTTTTGTCCATAAGCTTTATCATTATTTTAGTTAACACATTTTGGTTTGATCTCATACTTGCTAATTTAGAAATCTGTTTATGATAAAACTGATTCATACTTTTTAACCTTTTCCCATCAATTAGTAAATGCGTATTGTTTGTTACCGAACAAAAAGCTAAATTATTATATCCGAAATCAATACCCATCGTTTCTGTACCGCTTGTTACTGGTTGATTGTTTTCTTCTATGTAAACATAAATCACTTCCATGTACTTACCACTAAATAAGGGTTTAATAGTAATTTCTTTAATTGATTTATGCTGGATACATTTTGGTGTTTTGATGTTTATATAAAGTTTATCAATCAACTCTAACTTAAATTGGTATTTTTGAACATTCTTATTCAAAGCTTCTAATTCTTTGGATACTTTTTTAATAAAGTTTCCTCTTGGCAATGTATAAATTTCATTTTTAGGTTTGTAGACCATCCTATCAAACAATGGATAATAACCATCTTTTTTCAAATATCTTGGTAAATGAATTTTTTGATTAGTACTTGTCTTAATTAACCCAAAAAAACTTTTCATTGCCTCATCCACTTTTTTAATGATCATTTGTCCTTGATGAGTATTCAACATTAAATAATGTTCACTTTCTTTTAGTAAATAATAATTATCAGTGTAGGATAAATATTTTTGTGTTTTTAAATAATGCTGTCTTACATTATATAATGCTTGATTATATAAATTTTTTGATGCTCTCATTAAAGGTTAGTAAAAACCGGTGTTCTGATTTGTTTAAATAAAGTCGTGTTTTTTAGCGTTTTATAGTTCATAAGTCTTCCTCTCCTTTCTTACTTAAATTATATCATATTCGTATTCATATTTTATATATTTTTTCACATTAATTAATTATATAAAATTATGACAAAAAAGGATTAAAGACAATTGTTAATTGATAATTTTTATCAAATCATAGGAAAAGCATGTTTAAAGTTTTGTTGTTGTTTTACGCTTATAAACTAAATAACGACAGAATATTTTAATAAAAAAAGCACTTTAAAGTGCTTATTTCATTATTTTTTTTTACCTCTAGCAGCCTGACGCTTCATTTTTCTGTCAACGCTAGGCTTAACATAGTATTCACGTTTACGTGCTTCCTGAAGGGTGCCGGATTTAGAAACGTCTCTTTTAAAGCGTCTAAGCGCATCTTCTAGAGATTCTGATTCTTTTACCACGATTTTAGGCATGTCTGCCCTCCTTCCACACTTTCAATTAAAAGCCGTTATTATTATATATGATTATAATGTTTTTGTAAAGTTAAAAGTAGAAAACTTTTCACTTTTCACTCTTTTTCGGTTATTATTGTTGATTTATAGCCAAATAGTGTTCTTAATCATCATTAATTTTTGAACATATTTTTAAATTTGTCCCAAGGTTTTTGTTTCTTCTCTAATTTATCAAAAGCTTTCAAAGCTTCAATTTGATCTTTGGAGAGGTTCTTTGGGGTTTCGATGTTAACTGTAACTAACATATCCCCCTTCTTACCATTATTAACATTGGCGACCCCTTTTTCACGAAGTCTTAAGATAGTACCTGATTGGGTTCCACTTGGAATCTTCATAGAGACATCCCCATAGATAGAAGGAATATCAATTGAATCACCTAACGCTGCTTGGGTAAAGCTAATTGGAATACTCATTAAAATATCATCATTTTGACGTTTAAATACTTTGTGAGGTCTAACTCTAAATCTTAAGTATAAGTCTCCTGCTGGCCCCCCATTATGGCCACCTTCACCGTAGCCACTCATACGAAGACTCATGTTGTTGTCGATACCAGCTGGAACTTTGACTTTAACTTGTTTAGAAACTCTTTCTCGACCAGATCCATTACAGTTTTTACATTTGTTTTTAACTGTTTTACCACGTCCGCCACACTTTGGACAGACTTGTTGGGTTCTCATGGTCCCAAGAATCGTTCTTTGTTCGACATTAACATAACCTTGTCCATGACATCTGTCACAGGTTTGAACATCATCTTTAGATTCGCCACCATGACCGCCACAGACATGACAGGCTTGTTCAACATCCACATTAATGGTTTTAGAGGTGCCTAATACAGCCTCCATAAAGTCTATGGTCATTGATTTTTCATAGTCATTTCCTTTGGCTGGGCCAAATGGGTCTTGACGTTGATTAAATCCACCACCGCCACCAAAAAACGAGGAGAAAATATCAGAAAATCCACCAAAACCTTCAAACCCACTTTGACCATTAAAGCCTTGGCCAAATGGTGATTCATGACCATAACGATCATAGTTAGATCTTTTTTCAGCATCCCCTAAAGTATCATACGCTTCTTGAACTTCTTTAAACTTTTCTTCTGCGTTTTCTTCTTTAGAGACATCCGGGTGATATTTCTTAGCCAATGTTCTGTATGCTTTTTTTATCTCTTCTTCTGTGGCACCTTTTTGGATGCCTAAGACATCATAATAGTCTCTTTTTGCCATAATGCACTTCCTTTAAAGGGGGCAAATGCCCCCAATAGATTTATAATTATTTTTCTTCGAATTCAGCATCTACGGTCTTTCCGTTAGCTGTGTCTTCAGTTGTTTCATTAGATTCAGTTTGCTCTTGTTCTTTAGCCGCCTTTTCATAAGCCTTAACCGCTAATGCTTGAGCGTCTTTTTCTAAAGCTTCTTTCTTAGATTTAATTGCTTCTAAGTCAGTACCTTTTAATGCTT
>JAQUCY010000051.1 GCA_028685975.1 Acholeplasmataceae bacterium
TCGTCGTTTAGCTATCCAACCTTTTAAATAGACTTGTTCTTTAATATTCTTTAATGTAAGTTCATTGTTGTGATGTGTATACTTCATTTTATTTACCTAGTTTCTTTAATAGTGCTTCTATAGTCACTTTTTCTTGATTTTGTGTTATGGAGTCTTTGAGGGTAAACATGCCTTGTTCAACCTCTTCTTCTCCAATTATAATAAAATATTTTGCTTTAGAATTAACAGCAAGTTTTAATTGACCTTTGAAATTTTTTGATTCATGATCAATATCACCCTTGAATCCATAATCTCTTAATTTAGTAAGTAAGCCTAAAGCTTTTTGATGAATCGTCTTATCAAATGTAATAATGAAAAAGTCTGGCGTAACCTCATCGTACAGTTCGATGTTCTCACTATCTAAAGCCATCATTAGTCGTTCCATCCCAAAGGCAATACCTACCCCATCTAAATCTGGTCCACCTAGTTCATTAACTAAGTGTTCATAGTGACCGCCACCACCTAATACGTTTTGAGCTCCAAATCCTTTTATATTTGCTTCAACTTCAAAGACCGTATGTCCATAATAATCTAATCCTCTAACCAATCTTTTATCAACTGCATAATCAATTCCCATACTGTCTAGATAAGATAAAACTTCATCAAAGTATTGTTTGGCTTCAGGAGATAAGAAATCATAAGGTGTAGCAGCGTTTTTAACGAATGATTTATCTCTATCGATTTTACAGTCTAAGATACGAATCGGATTTTCTTTGATTCTTCTTTGACAATCTGTACATAAATCTTCTTTATGAGGTTCAAAATAAGTAGTTAGCGCTTCTTTGTAAGTGTTTCTTGAGGCAATATCACCTAATGAATTAACCTTTATTTTAACTTGTTTCAAGCCTAGTGAACTAATCAGTTTATAACTTAACCCGATTACTTCAGCATCTAACGAACTACTCTTAACCCCAATTGCTTCAATACCAAATTGATAAAATTGACGAAATCTACCTTTTTGAGGACGTTCATATCTAAAGTTTGGTCCCAAATAATAAAGTTTTGTTAGACCTTGATTCGCATAGAGTTTATTTTCGACATAAGCTCTAATTACACCAGCAGTTCCCTCCGGTCTTAAGGTTAAATCACGATTGCCTTTATCCTTAAAATTATAGGTTTCTTTTGTGACCATATCTGAAAGTTCAGTCTTTCTATGGAAAACACTAGAATGTTCGAAAATGGGTGTTCTTATTTCAGAATATCCATAAATTTTCATTAAATCTCTAATGTGTTCTTCTAGTGCTTGATATTTAATTGTTTCATTGGGGAGTAAATCATAGGTTCCCTTTGGTTTTTGTTCCATAATAATTCTTCCTTTCAATTTCATAGACAAAAACATCATGATAGGTTTTTGTCTTAACGTGATAGTGATGCAGTTTTAAGATATCTATTAATATTAAGTTGTTATGTTCAATAACTTTTCTTGAACCAATATTTTCCTTGATGGACTTAATAATAATTTTATTTAAATTTAAGGTTTCAAATCCAACCTTAATAAGTTCTTTTAATGCTTGGCTCATAATCCCTTGCCCCCAATAATCTTTATGAAGGAGGTATCCAACTTGAGCTGAGTTTTCCGAGTAATCAAACGTATGAAATTCAATTATTCCAATCATCTTATTATTTGGTATATCAATAATCGCATAACCAATAGGTTCTTTATGATTTAGACGTTTATAATAAATGTTTTTAATTGCAGATTTGGCTTGTGAAAGTGTTTTAAAAGGTCTCCAAGTTAGATATTTAATATTGATTGGATCTTTTCCAATTTCATAATAATCATGGGCGTCCTTTTTTAATAATGTACGTAATTTATAATCGCCAAAACTAACTTCGGGCATATTATCTGTTTTCATAATTCTCCTTTAACAGATTCGGCTAAAATGATTCTTTAAACTGTTGGACTTTGGTTTTTAAAAAGTCTTTGTATACGTTATAAGCAACCGATAAGACTAATAAAATTGGGATTGAAATAATAACGCCGATAACACCAAATAATGATGAGAAAATCAAAATTCCACCTATGGTAACAACAGGACTTAGTTCAATTCGCTTTTTATAAACAAATGGGTTAATCAAATAAGCATCTAAGTTAGGGAAGATTAACAAGAATATAACAATCCCTATCATTGAATATAATGGATTTGGTAACGATACAGCAATTAGAATTGCAAACAATCCCGATAAATACCCACCAAAGTAAGGAATTAAACTAAATAGTGCCGCAAATAATCCAATTAATAAAACATAATCTAAGAAAGCTGGATTGAAGATTGAAATAATTAAGAATAATCCGACATACTCAACAAATTGAATCGCCGCAATTAAGATTTCAGAAATGATATACTTTTTCAGATCATGGTATAATCTAGAATAAAAAATATAGGTTTCCTTTTTTTCTCTTGCGAGTAGAAGTAATTTAGCACGGTCCTTTATATTATCAAACTTAGTTAAAAAGATGATACCGACCACAATTGTAACAAACATACTAATGACAAATGAGATTACTTGATTTGCTCCTTCTTCTGAAGCAGTAAAGAAATTAGTGATAGTCGTAATATATGAATTAATCCAATTATCAATTGTAATTATTACACTTGAAGTATCAACATTAAATAAATCTCCAAATTCCATTAAGACAATATTGATTCCATCAATCATTCTGGGCATATCATCAACCACAGGTTTTATGACGACGAAGACAATTAAGATAATTGAAAAAAGAGCTACTATGTAGATGAAAAAAGCTGTTATGACGCGCGGTATCTTTAGTTTTTCTTCAGTAAAAGTAACCAAAGGGTTAAAGATAAACGCAATAGAAAATCCAATCATGATGGGGAGTAGTGCATAAAATATTTTCTTTATTACACTCCACCATAGTGGACTTAATAAATAAATCATATAAAGAATTGCTAAGACGAGAAGAATATTTAAAAATTTAAAGTTGACTTTACTCTTCATGGTTTAAGCCTCCGAATCAATTAAGATTGATAATGGGCCATCATTTAAATAAGTAATGTGCATGTGACCACCAAATACTCCTGTTTCTACAGGAAAATGTTTTCTTAGATCGACAATCATTTTTTCATAGTAGCGTAAAGCTAACTCTTTTGGAGCCGATAAGGTGAATGATGGTCGATTGTTGTTTTTGACATCACCATATAGTGTAAATTGACTAACAAGTAAAATTGACCCATTTACTTGTTTTAAACTTTTATTCATTTTTCCATCTTTATCTTGAAATATTCTTAAATTTTGAATCTTTCTTAGAATAAATTCATAATCTTTATCAGTATCAGTTGTCTTAATACCTAAAAAGACAATATACCCTAATCCAATTTCAGTTTTATAGTTTTCACAAGTTAGTTTCGCAAAATCAACTCGTTGAACCAATGCCCGCATTAGACATACTTCCTTTCGATACTATAAATATCATGTACATTCATTAATTTTAACATCATTGCTTCTAGCTCTTTATTATCCTTAACTAAAAGTTTTAGAGTTGTGGTTGATTCTAACCGAGGGTTAGAAACAGCGTTAATTTCAGCGATAGTAATATTGGAAGCATTGATAATTGATATCATATCAGCTAATATATTATCACGATTAGCACTTAATATTTTAATTCTAGTTGGATACTTATGTTCCAAATTACTTGCCCAATAAACCTCAACAAAGCGTTCACTTTGAAGCGCTTTAATATTAGGACAGTCTTTATGATGTACAACAATACCCGACCCTTTTGAAACATAACCATGAATTTCATCTCCTGGAATAGGAAGACAACAATTGGCTATTTTTATTTGAGGGGTATTAATCCCTTCAACAATAATTCCAGTTTGATGTGTGGTTGTTAAGATACGCTGTGCTTTATCTAATTGACGCTTTAAAAGTTGTTCTTTATCTATTTCTTTACCAAGTAATTTGGCAATAATTGTTTTTTCAGATAAAATACCTTTTCCAACTTCAATATAAAGTCCATCTATTGTGGTGACCATATTCTTAGAAAAATTTGAACTTGCAAAATCATCATCTAATTTAGTGATGTCTGCTTTTTGAGCAATTGCTTCTCTTTCAACGGCATCTTTACCCATTTGATAAAGCTTATCTTTATTAAGTTTATTCAAATAGTTTCTTATTTTTGTTTTAGCATGATTGGATTTGACAATCTTAAGCCAATCTTCAGATGGACCAGGAGAATTCTTATTAGTTTTGATTGAAACAACATCTCCGGTTTGAAGTTCATAACTTAATGGAACGATTTTATTGTTTACTAAGGCACCAACAGCTTTATCACCAACATCACTATGAATTCTATAGGCAAAGTCAATTGGTGTTGATCCTCTATTTAACTCAATTACTTGTCCTTTAGGTGTAAAAACGTAAACATTAGCAGTCAATAAGTCTGATTTTACTGATTCAACGAACTCATCGGCACCTTCAGTTTTAGTATCGTCATCTTCTGTCATTTTTAGAAGCTCGCCATACCATTTAAGTTTCTGAGCAATTTCAAATTGTTCACGCTCTTTAGAGTATGTTTTACCTTCTTTGTATGCCCAGTGTGCTGCAACCCCAAGTTCAGCTATTTTATCCATCTCTTCAGTTCTAATTTGAATTTCAAAAATCGAACCATTGTCAGCTAGAATAGTTGTATGTAATGATTGATACATATTTGGTTTAGGGACTGCAATATAGTCTTTAAATCGTTTTGGGATGGGGACAAAATGAGCATGAATTATGCCCAACACTTGATAACAAGTTTCAATTTTATCCACAATAACTCGAATTGCTAAAATATCATAAATATCCTCAAACGCACGTTGTTGAATCACCATTTTTTTATATATCGAATAAATCGATTTACTTCTACCAGATATTTCAAAGTCGGTAATTTTATTTTCATAAAGAAAATCTTTTATGGTGCTCATCATACTATCTAGCGCATCACCATGAATTCTTTCCTCATTTTCAACGAGGTTTCTAATTCGATAAAAATAGGGCGGATTGATGACTTTTAAACTTCTGTCTTCTAATTCAGCTTTAATACTAAAGAGCCCTAGTCTGTGTGCAATAGGGGCATAAATATCTAAGGTTTCATTAGCAATTTTGATTTTCTTTTCAATTGGTTGATAATCAATAGTCCGCATATTATGTAGTCTATCAGCAATCTTAATTAAGATAACTCTAATATCCTTACTCATTGCTAGCAACATCTTTTGATGATTGTCGGCTTGAGATATTTCTGTCGAGAAAGATAACCTATTAATTTTGGTCACACCATCTACCAATGTTCTAACATCTTCCCCAAATTTTGTTTCAATATCATCTAATGAAGTTTCTGTATCTTCAACGACATCATGTAGCAAAGCAGCAATTAATGTGTTCGGACCACTAGATAATTCTGCTAATATGTAGGCAACTGCTACTGGATGAGTGATATATTTATCGCCACTTTTTCTAAATTGACCTTCATGCTTAAAAGCGGCTAGTTCATGTGCTTCATTGATACGCTTTAAGTCGCTTTTTTTGTGGATGTAAGTTTCAATTTTATTTAGTAATTCATCATATGTGACGAGTTTCATTCAATCACCTTTCTTAATATTTTAATGATACAAATAATGGAATATCTTTAAGTTTTTCTCTACCATTTAAATCTTCTAATTCAATAAAGAAGGCTGCACCAACAACCATTCCTCCTAATTTTTCGACTATTTTGATAGTCGCTTCAATAGTACCACCTGTTGCGAGCAAATCATCAATAACGATTACTTTATCACCAGGTTTTATACTGTCACTATGCATGCTAAGTGTATTTGAACCATATTCTAAATCATACGAAACACTAACTGTTTCTCTTGGAAGTTTATTTGGTTTTCTTACAGGAGCAAAGCCTATTTCTAAAGCATAAGCTACAGGACAACCAAAGATAAAACCTCTTGCTTCAGGTCCAACAACAACCGTTGCTCCAACCTGTCTTGCAAAATCAATCATTTGATCGCAAGCTTCTTTAAATGCTTTACCATCTAGCATTAAAGGGGTAATATCTCTAAATATAATTCCTTCACTTGGAAAATCTTTAATTGATGCTATATAGTTTTTAAAATCTTTCATAAATTTCATCCTTTCGATAATATATCTATTATACCTTAATTCATTGTTTTTTTTAAGGCTTTAAAGCGAAAAAGTCATCATAAGTTCTAAACTTCTTGCTGCTTTAATCACTAATGGGGTTTGGAGGTAACGATACCCCAATTGTTTAATATCATCTAAACTATTTAATGGGTATAAACCTTGAGGGATTAAAGTTAATTTTTCTCTTCTTTCAATAATAAATCGAAGGGCATCTTTATTGAAATTAGTCAACATGATATAACTCACGTCTAAATCTCTCAATTTTATATCATCAAAGTCTAAATGATCAATTATTTCATAACATAGCACATCTTCTGTATTATTAACTTTTTCATAAGCTTTGATAAATCCACCTAATATATTTATTTCTTCTTTTGACACCAATCTAAAGTTTAAATCAGAAGCTCCACCATCAATTAAAGCTTTCTTTTCTAGTGATTTTAACCCAGGTGTATAGTAATGTGGGTCTAATAAGATGGTTGGAGCGAGTTTCTCAACGTATTGTTTAGTTAGAGTTGCAATACCGCTCATTCTACTAATTAATCTAATTATTAATCTACCTAATTTAACGGTTTCATGGGTATATCCAATGACTGATAATAATATATCCCCTCTGCGCATTAAATCACCATCTTGTTTATGCATTCGGGCTACAAGTTCTGTATTATAATAAGATAACAACTGAGCTGATTCTTCTAACCCTGAAACAACCCCATCTTCTAAACTCACGATATAGAGGGTTTTAATCTCATTAACGATTAAGGGTTTTTCTGTGGTTATTTCGGATATTAATCTATCATAAAGCGTTATATTCATGTAATCACCTCTTATTCTATTTTATACTTTTTTACCCCGTTTAATCAAGTAATTATGTTATAATTAGTTATATAGGTATGAATAAGGTAAGATATATGAAACCACTCGCACACAGGTTAAGACCTACTATGTTTGAAGATGTTGTTGGTCAAGATCATTTAGTTGGTCCAAATGGCATTATTAAAACAATGTTGGAAAGAAAAAACTTAATCAGTTTTATTTTATATGGAAGTCCAGGGACAGGTAAGACTACTATCGCTTTAATTACGGCTCAAAATGCTGGTATGGATTTTTATCATTTTAACGCTTCTACTGACAATAAAGCGTTATTGAAAGAAATTTCTGATACAACAATGTATCGTGATATTGTGTTAATCATTGATGAAATTCATAGAATGAAAACGGATGTCCAAGATTATTTATTGCCCTTTGTGGAAAATGGTAAAATAACGATTATTGGCATCACTACGCTAAATCCATATAGCGCTGTAAATCCAGCTATTCGCTCAAGATGTCATATCTTTAAAGTTGAAGATATTGAGTCTGAAGATATAAAAAAGGTTTTATATAAAGCAATTCATAGTGATGAGATTGAGTACGACGGTGAAGTATCCATTGAAGTTATTAGTTACATATCTGAAAGATCTAACAATGAGGTAAGAACAGCATTAAATATGCTAGAAGCGACTTTAATTTATGGTGCTAAAGAACCCTTGATTACTCTAAGTATAGCGAAACGCGCAATTGGTGATAAGTCTTTGAGATTAGATGGTGATGGATCAAGTTATTTTGATATTTTATCCGCATTTCAAAAATCACTTAGAGGTAGTGATGTTCAAG
>JAQUCY010000052.1 GCA_028685975.1 Acholeplasmataceae bacterium
TCATTGATAACTTCACTACCTTTTAACAAGACACCATGTCTTGCACCATTACCAATACCGGCAACATTGCTTACTGGAACACCTATCACCAGAGCACCAGGGCAACCTAATACTAGGATTGTTATTGCTAATTCAATATTTTGAGTGATTATACCAACAACTAAACCAATAATTAAAACTGTTGGTGTATACCATTTAGAGAATCTATCAATGAATCTTTCTGCTTCCGATTTTGAATCTTGAGCTTCTTCAACGAGTTCTATGATCTTACCGAATGTAGTATCTTCACCAACTTTTTCAGCTCTAATTTGAATTGTTCCATTTTCTAATATCGTACCCGCATACACGAAAGAACCTTCTTTTTTACTGACTGGTAATGATTCTCCTGTAATGCTCGCCTCATTAATATGCCCTTCACCTGATATGACATGACCATCAACAGGAACTTTTGCACCTGTCTTAACTAACAAGATATCATCCACATCGACTTCATCAACTTCTACTTCAATGAACATATCATCTTCCATTAATTTGAGGGCACTCTCCGGTGCCATTTCAGTTAATTCTTTAATCGCTGATCTGGTTTTATTTAAAGTTCGCTGCTCTAAATAAGCCCCAAATAAGAACAAGAATGTTACAATCGCTGATTCTTCATAATTTTGTATTAAGAATGCACCAATAACTGCGATAGTTACTAAGAAATCAATACTAACAACTTTAACCTTTAAAGCTTGATAAGCTTGAATTGCTATTGGGGTTACACCGATTATAGATGCAATAATCAGTGGTAGGTCTGACCAACTTGTTTGAATTAACTTACCAAATACTGTGAATTCAAAGATAATCATCTCATTTGTATTAAACGCATAGTGTCCAACAAATGCTGCCACAATTAGGAAAATACTGACAATAGTTATTTTATTTTTATTTTTTAGTACAAATCGTTGCATGATAAATTACCTTAAGCGTGATACGTTAAGTCGGCTACTTTTAATATATTGTAAACCCACTCAAATGTTTCACACACATCATTTGGAACTAAATAATCAGTTGTGACTTGTCTTAATTCCATAAATTCTTCAGTTAATTCTGGTTTTGCATCACCAGCTAACTTTGTCTTCATGTTAATTGTTTCCCATATCCTTTTTACATCATGAAATTCTGGATGATGAGATCCGTGCACTCTATCCACCACTGGAACAAACTTTTCAAGTTTGTCGAAATAATTCACCTTTAATTCTTGAAATGACATTGATTTTGACATAATCTTATTCCTTCTTTCTTAAATATACTTGTTAGGGCAACGCCTAACTGTATCTAAAGTTTAACATTATCTTTTTCTAATTAAATTGATCTAGGTCAAGTTTTGAAAGCTTTTTAATTTTCTTTTGTTATTAATGATATATTTTGTGCTACTCTCTTCAAGAAAGAACCTTTTTAGTGTAAACTATAGATGGTGATATTATGAAAGAACTTTTATTTTTAACCCCTGTATTTAAATATCGTATTTGGGGCAACGACAAACTTAAAACTTACTATCCAATGATCAAAGAAAACAACATTGGTGAATCATGGGTGATTAGTGCACATGAAAATGGACCATCAACTATTTTAAATGGCACCTTTAAAGGTCAAAATTTAAATGATATCTATAAAACACACCCAGAACTTTTTGACAACATCAAAGCTGAATCATTCCCACTATTAGTAAAAATGATTGATGCTCATGACAGACTATCTGTTCAAGTCCACCCCGATGATGATATGGCTAGTCAGTTTAATTCATATGGTAAAACAGAATGCTGGTATATTTTGGATGCTGATGAAGATGCTGAAATTATCTATGGACATACAGCACATTCAAAAGAGGAGTTTAGAAATCTCTTAGAATCAGGAAAATATGACGAACTATTAATTAGACAACCCATAAAAAAGGGCGACTTCTTTTTTATTCCTGCGGGCATGGTACATGCAATCGGTAAAGGAATCTTGATTTTAGAAATCCAACAATCTTCCGACATTACATACAGACTCTACGATTATGAACGACTTGAAAAAGATGGTAAGAAAAGAGATCTACATTTGGATTTAGGTTTGGAAGCTACTAAGTTCCCATCGTTAACTGTCTATAATGAAATTTCATCCATTGTTGAAAATGATAATCAACTTATTACTTTAATTGAATATCGTTACTTTAACGTTTATAAATGGAACTTAAAAAATCAATTTAAAATATCTAATGAACCCTTTACACTTCTAACATTCATAAATGGGTTTGGATCTATCAATGGCTATCCCTATAAAAAAGGAGATGGTATAATCGTTCCTTCTACTATTAAAGAGATAGAAATCAACCCTGATAGTTTTACAGAAGTTGTAGCGGCAAAACTTCCATCATTAAATAAATAAAAATAAGGCAACTCATTTTAATTAGAGTCGCCTTATTTTTATATAATATCCTTTAAATTTTTAGCTTTAATCAATGCTTCGTGTGAAAAATGTTTTTTAGCTTTACTTAAATTAATAGAATCTTTTTCAATAATTAAATCTCCACTTTCTAAATGAATAACCGCTTTTTTAACTAAAGGTCCACTTAAAGTGTAAATGCCACTAGAAGGATTAAAAGGATAAAATCCAAGTAAACTAAAGATAACCCAGGCTGACATTGAACCATTGTCTTCATCTCCTGGATAACCATCAACATCTGCTTTAAATAGTTTATTGATTAACTCTTTTACCAAGGTATTCGTCTTTTCAATTTTACCAAGTTCGGAATAAATAAAAGGAATATGGAATGAAGGTTGATTGGATAAAGCTAACTGACCGAACCCAAGTGATGCCATTTCACTCATTTCATGAATTTCATTCCCATACCCGCCGACATTATAATTAGGTTCAATAGCTAACAATTCATCGATTTTTTCTTCTAATTTATAATCGTAAACTTCATTTAACCCCTTTATGTCATGAAAAACAGAAAATCCACATTGCCACGGACCACCTTCAACATAATCATTCCCCCAATCAAATGGGTTAAAAGATGTTCTAAATAAACCATTGGTATCTTTAGATCTTAAAAAGCCATCTTTTTTAGAGAATAAATGTTTGTAGTTATAAGAAAAATCAAGATATTTTTTGGATATATCTGTTAGTCCTACCTTTTGAGCAGCTAAACCAATCGAATAATCTCCATAATAATAATCCAGTGTTTCACTTAAACTAGCACCAACTTTATCAAATGGCAAATAACCTAATTTTCTATATGTTTTTGGTATTTTTCTACCAAATACACCAGAATCATCTTCGACCTCAGCATTCTTGATTAACATTTTGACAATCTCTTTTCCTTTTGTTTCGTCATAGAATCCTTTAACAATTCCTTCTGACATCGTTACTTCACAAAGAGTTCCAGTCATGATTTTCTTTTCGTTAGGACAAATCCATTTTGGAAAATAACCATTTTCATTATAGTAATTAATATAACCATCCAAAATATCCTTATATAATTTAGGTTCTATAATTGAAAGTAATGGATATAGTGTTCTAAAAGTATCCCAAAACCCATTGTCCGTATAACTTACGCCTTCTTTAATCACACCTAGATTGGCTGATAGATGATGAGGTTTTCCATTCTCATCAAATTCATGAAATTGTCTAGGAAATAACATTGTGCGATAAAAAGCTGAGTAAAATAACTTTTTTATCTCTTCATTATCATCTTCAATTTCAATTTTAGAAAGTCTTGATTCCCAAATTTGAACGCCTTCTTTTTTTATTTGATCATAGGTTTTATCATTTAACTCACGATTATAATTAATAATAGCTTGTTCAAATGAGATAAAAGACGTGGCTAATTTAAGCTCTACAAAATTAGATTCAAAGATTAATGTATAAGCGTTTTTATGTTCTTCTATTTCAAATGGCACTGAAGTTTTAAGAAATAAATATTCAATAATTTTTGGTTTGGCTTCTTCTACTTTTGCATCAGTACAAAGTTTAAGGGTTTGATTATCTTCCAACGCCATTTTTAGAGTTCCATTCATTCCAATGATTGAAAGTGCCTTTTTATCATTTTTATGAAACTTAAACTGCATCATAGCGCCACTGTGAGATGATGTTAAACTATACTCAATTAAATATTGAGATAAAAAACCTCTCAGTTCGACCGGCGTTAAAACTTCTTTATCTTTTCTAAAATGACTCCACCTTTGTTCATTAGTAGGCCTATAATTTCCACTATGTGGGAGGAATAACATGTGCCCATAATCTCCAATCCATGGTGAAGGTTGATGGGTTAATCTAATACCTTCAAAACTCTTATCATTTGGATGATACCACCATCGATCTCCATGTGCCTTTGTTTGAATTGAAAAAGCTGCAAGTCCATTTGGTCTCGAAATGATTGGATATAAATTCCCATGAGAAAAACGGTTATCATTTAATGTGCCAATTTTTGTGTTAACATACTTTAAATACATAAATTACTCCTATAGATAAAAATCTGTTATGCAACAGATTTTTTTTATTTGTTTGATTGATTAATAAATTTAATAACTTCATTTCGTTTTGGAATACTTGGAATGGCACCCTTTTTCATAACACAAAGTGCTGCAGCACCGTTTGCATAGGTGATGGCTTCTTTCATTGTTGCGCCTTGATCAAGCATTGCTGCTAAAGCACCGTTAAAAGTATCACCAGCAGCTGTGGTATCCAAAACATATTCTTTATCGAAAGCCGGATAGATTTCACAGGCTCCATTGTGACAGTGCATAGCCCCATCTTTCCCTAATGTAACAATAACGTGGTTAACACCTTTATTGTTTAGTTCTAGGGCTGCTGTTTTATAATCATCTAGTGTTTTTAAAGGTCTATTTGCTAACCCTTCTAGTTCAGTTTCATTAGGTGTGATGATATCAATACCATTTAAAAAATCATCGGTTACAGGTTTATAAGGTGCAGGATTCAATAAATATAATGCGCCATGTTTCTTCGCAAGTTCCTTTGAGGTTAAGTTTATACTAAAATCCATTTCAAATTGATTTATTACAATTTTGGTCCCTTGAAATAGATACTCAAATTGTTTTAAATCATCAATTGTATAATGTAAATTCGCTCCTGGAATAATAATAATTTGGTTCTGACCGGTTACTTCATCAACAACAATATGTCCGACACCACTTTGCTTATCTTTTAATAAAATATGAGACGTATCTAGCCCATCCTTCTTTAAATAATTAATGAATTGATGTCCAAATTGATCATCTCCTAAGGCACCTGTTAACAAAGTTGAACTACCTTGTCGATAAGACGATACTGCTTGGTTAGCTCCCTTACCACCTAAAAATATATTAAAATCTTCGCCAATAATTGTTTGACCAGGTTGTGGATTAACTTTCGTTCTTGCCACAACATCTGTCATAAAACTACCTACTACTAAAATACTCATTTATTTAGTTCCTAACGCTCCACCAGGATGATTTGTTTTAAAGTCATCCTTGGAATAACCTTTCTTTTTACTCACGGTAACCATTAATGCGTCACCAACAGCTAACATCACGGTCGATGAATTCGTTGGTGCCATGTTTAAATGATCAGCTTCAATACTAATTCCATAATTTAACTTATAGTCACAAGTTAAAGACAACACTGAAGCATTAGAACTTGATAAAGCTATGGTAATGTTACCTCTTTTTTTAAATGTTTTAGCGGCCTCTATAACTTCTTTAGTGGTACCACTATGACTTATTAATAAAATAACATCATTATTTTGAACCATTCCAAAGTCACCATGAAATAATTCAGTTGCGTGAATAAAAAAACTTGGAATACCCATGCTAGAAAAACTTGCTGCTATTTTTTTACCAACATGTCCACCTTTGCCTAGACCAACAATAACAAATTTTCCTTTTAAGTGAAGTAAAACATCAACTATCTTATCTACTTCATTTAGGTCTATGTAATCTTTAGCCTGTAAAATAGCTTTTGCTTCTCTTTGCAAAACATTTATAAATTCATTCATTAAATCACTTCCAATTCATCCGCGTCATAAAACTTCTTGAAGTTTGGTGATGGTAATGTTTGATACCAAAACGCAACACTGGATATATCATCTTGAAGTGGTAAATAACGGAAATCTTTGCGCCAACCTAGTGCTTGAATCGTGACTTTTAAATCACTTTCAAAACGGATTGGATCAGTAATATGCCAACGATACATTCCAAATCTTTGTTGAGAATTATATAAACCATCTGGTCTAATGACTTGATTCAAACCAGCATACATCGTGGTGTAAGTTTCATATTCTCTTGTTGCCTTGTTTTCAAAATTGTAACTTCCACAGAAATAATCTTCTGTTCCTGTTCCCACAATAGTAGCAAAGTCTTTATCACCGTCCATATAGAATTTGATTTCACCTTCACCCCACCAGCCAGCATTATTAACGCCCCATGCCATATAGGTACCTACATAATGCCCTTTACCTTTAATTCCATCTATAATCGTATAAACATCTTTATAGGGTAGGGGGTTAACACGATTAAATCTCACATGAAAATACGCCATATCTTCTTCAATTTCAGTTAAAGTATAATCAACTTGATAATAAAGTGTCATGTCTTTTTTATCAATGTTTTCCATTGTAATACGAATATTTTTTCTAAAAGGCATTATCCAATAAGAGTTAAATGCACTACCTGGATTGACTGTAATAACCGCTGAATTTAGGGGGCTATAACTTCCCCATCCACTACAAAAAAAATCACCAACAGGAACTTCAACCGAAGGAACTGTTTGATCATCATAATAAATACGCATAATGGTGTGTCTCCATGAGCCAGTTGGAGTCATCCATATGTGCTGAATCGCACCTGGGCCAGTAATATTGGCCATTTCAAAAGTTTCACCAGCTTTGATAACTTGAAAAGGGTTAACTTTCCAACCTTGACCTAGTTCTCTAGCTGGTTCGGAGGCACTTCCTTCTCCAATTTTAGCCATGCCACCTTTTCCTTTTTCCCCTTTATAGTTTTCTGGGCTGATTGATCTACTCTTCGCATCTGAAAGACGTGTTAAACTTCCTAGGTCAGTTACTAGTCCATTAAATTTCTTCATTTTAATTCTCCTTTAAAACTTTTAGTGATTTACCAATTACTATATCCCCTACTAAAAAACTGCTATATGAATATTCTTCATTACCTTCATTAATGGCAGCCATTTTCTCCACTGCTAAGCATCCCATTTCATATTGTTTTTGTTGAATATGGGTGAAAAAAGGTTTTTGGACCTCACTATGATCACTATCAAAACAAACAACACCAATATCTTCAGGAATATTCTTCCCCATGTCTTCTAAGACATCCTTTACTAAGGTTGCCACATAAAACTCAGCAGCAAATACACAATCTATTTCAGGATATTTTAATAAATGTTCTTTAATCAAATCTCTGTCTGCTTGAATAGATACTTCATCTCTTTCTCTAATTTCTGGAGTTTTCAAATCTAATAACGCATAATTTCTTGATGATTTGTATTGAGATCTAAATCCTTCATATCTAAAATTTAGGGTTGAAGTATGTTCAGTTGAGGCGGAAATAAAAGCAATATTTTTATAACCATTATCTAACAAGAATGTCGTCATTTTAGCCGCACTTCTTTGGTTATCGGTTGTCACAAACGGTACTCTAGTTTTATCCATATGCCTATCAATTAAGACGAACGGAAGTCCGTTTAAATGTAATTTTAAAATTTCTTCGCTATAGGTTTCACCATGAACCATTTGAATAATAATGCCATTAACACCCATTTCTACCATAGATCTAATCGCTGT
>JAQUCY010000053.1 GCA_028685975.1 Acholeplasmataceae bacterium
TTTAATGAATGTAACCTAATTAGAAATAACCAGTCATAGAATGCTGTATCCAACTCATAACCATATTTAATTAAAGTCACAGCTATATCCTTTTTTAACCAGTCAAGTGCTGTAAGGAGGATAGAAAACTAGTCTGTGATATCATCATAAGTTTATTATAGTGGACAATCACTTATAAATAAAAAAATAACATGTAAATTGTCTTACATGTATATATTAGGAGAAAATATGTTATCGACTGCATTAGATTTAATTAAATTATATGGAATAAAGCTTAATAACCCTTATGGTAAGGTTAGTTTAGGTGAAAAAACAGAAGTAATTGATAATGAATTGATTATTAAAAATGTACCAGATGGCTTATTGTTTTTAATGAATCAAATGAAGGGAAAAACAAAACCCAATAATCCTTTCAAACATACTTCTACCATGATTGATTTATCTAGAAATCAAGTTTTTCAAGTAGGTTATTTTAAGGAAGTTATTTTAAAACATGCCTTATTGGGATATGATGAAATTTGGTTATATATGGAAGATACATATGAAATAAAAGAAGTACCTAAATTTGGTTATATGAGAGGTAGATATACTGAAAAAGAATTAAATGAACTGGTATTATTTGCTGAAAAACTTGGTGTAACTTTGATTCCTTGTATCCAAACACTGGGCCACCTAAAATCATTTTTAAGATGGTTCTCTCATAAAAAATATAAAGATACAGTTGACGTGTTAAAAGTAGGCTCTAAAGATGTCTATGAACTCATTGATTCAATGGTTAAAACCATGAGAAGAATCTTTAAAACAGATAAAATCCATGTTGGTATGGATGAAACATTTGGATTAGGATTTGGTAACTTTTATAAAGAAAATGGCTATGTACCACAAAAAGAAATATTCATGAATCACTTAATTAAAGTAAATCAAATTTGCTTAAATCATGGCTATAAAGATGTTTATATTTGGAGTGACATGTTCTTTAGAATGGGTTCTAAAACTGAGTCTTATTATGATATAAATATTATTTTGGATAAAGAGTATATGGATAGAGTGCCAAAAAACGTAGGATTAGTATATTGGGATTATTATAATAGTAATCAAGAATTAGTGACTGCGATGGTTCAAAAACATTTAGATACCAATAGAAAAGTAATATTTGCCTCAGGGACTTGGTTGTGGACTAAACTGACTTACGATAAGAAGAAGACAGACTCAACCGCATTAGTACACATAGACGTATCATTAAAATTAGGTATCGAAGAAATTTGTTTCACCCAATGGCAAGACGATGGTGCTTACTGTGAATATGATTCAGTTTATTTAGGGTTATATGATGTTCAAAATCATATTCATCAAAATCAATTAGATCAATTCATATACACTAAATTAACCAATAAAGAGTACGATAAGAGTGTTTTAGTTGCGGATTTTAACAATCTAGGGATTACTCCAATCAATCTATTGTGGGATGATTTAATCTTAGGTATTTATATGAATGATCGATTTGGTTATGAGTATAAATTAATTGATCCAGTCATTGAAAACTTCAATAACTATATTAAAAAGCTTGATGAAAACCAAATTGAAGGTTATATTTATCAACTAGCACATATACTTAGATTAAAACTTCAAATTAGAAGAGATTTATTAGATTATTATCAAAATAACAAACCACTTAAACCGCTTGAAGCTTTATTAACTGAATTTAAAGATAAAAACGATGCCTTGATAAACACTCTAAGAATTAATTGGTTAAGTCAAAATAAGATCTATGGTTTAGAGGTATTAGAATCGAGACTAGAAGTCTTCAGAAGTAGAGTTACGGATTTATTAATCTTAATTAAACTATACGATAAGAAAGAAATTAAAGTGTTAGATTTCTTAGAATTTGAGTTAACGAAAGAACCGTATCTATCACCTAAATTCACAGATACATTTTACGGAACTAGTGTCTTTTAAAATAAAAACCGACGCCAAGTCGGTTTTAAATTTATGAAAAATTATTGATTCTTAATCAAATGATTAAATTTATCGAAGATAATTTGTGAAATCTGAGACTCACTGTTAATTTCAGGATGCCATTGTACCGCGAAAATAGGGAGAGTTTTGTGAAAAACCATTTCAATGGTTTGGTCATTGTGCCGTCCAATTACTTCTAAGTCTTCGGCAAGATCTTTAATCGCTTGGTGATGGTAACTGTTAACATTAATTATACCGTCAATATTGATAAAGTCATTTTTATCAATTTGAATAAAGTGGTTTTCTTTAACTTTGTTGTGGTTGTTATTTAAGTGATCTAAATCTTGATATAAAGTACCACCCAAAAACACATTAAGAGACTGATGTCCTCTACAAATCCCCAGTAGTGGTTTTTTATGTTTTACTGCATGTTCGATAATGAGCTTGTCAAGGTTATCTAGGCGTAAATCAATACCTTTAGATAAACCGTTGTTGATTTGATTATAGGTAGTAGGATCAAGATCGGTCCCACCGGTAATTAAAAAACCATCGCATAGTTTTAAGATATCTTCTACGTTTGGATTGTCTAGGCTAATCATTATGGTGTTTAGTCCTCTTTTATTAAGAGGGGTTAAATAACGGGTGTTAACAAATTGTTTTTCTACGGTATCTTCAGTTAATAATCTTGGGCTTAAACCGATAAGTTTAGTCATGATTTACCTCGTTATAAAGTTTATTAGATTGAAACTCGTTTTTGAAACTTATAGTAGTTAAAAATTAGTAATCCAACTGAAATAGCAGTAAATATAGTTAAATTCAACCATTCAACGCCACTCTTTTCCATAATAATAGTCGTCGCATCCGAGAAAGCTAGTGGGGTTAAATATTTTAAATTTGTGATAATTGTATTATCAGACAATTTACTAATGTAAGAAATGATAATAAATATAATTGGTAATGTCATTGAAATAAGTGGGTTTGTTCCAGGCTTTGTTAGTAAGGCAATAGTGAAAGACATAATTCCTATCACAATAAATGTAATATTCATCATCAAGAAATATAGAGCTAGAATAACAACTTCGGTATTCGTATCAAAAAATAACATTGTGATATATGAGGCTAAAAAGTTGATTAGTGAGAATAATGTCAATAAGACAAATAAAACGATTATCTTAGAGATATAAAAATATTTTTTATCAACCCTGGTGGTATATAGGACTTCAGCACTTTTTTCTCTTTCAAATGTGGATACCAGTGTAAAACCTAACATACTCGCATAAATGGGCCCAACCATAAAATACATAGACGCGGTTTCAATGGAAAAGTATTCTAAGATATTATCAGGTTTACCACCCCAAGCGTCCATAATAACTTCTAATTGAGGGGGTAAAATTTCAAATATATCCGCGTAAAGTGGATAAATAACAGTAAATATAATCAAAGTTGCGACCATAATACTTGACCAAATTAAAAAACTTTTATAGGAACGTTTAAATTCCATTTTTAATAGTGTATTAAGCATGAATATCATTCTCATAATACTTTAGAAATAACTCTTCTAAAGTGACATCTCTAATGGTTACATCTTTTAATTTATATTGGCTAAGTTCTTTTAGAAGGGCATTGATATCTCCATGAAATTCAAATTCAAACGTAGCACTATTCGTTTTCCTATTTTCCATTCCTTCAAGATTAAGAGATACTATTGGACTGAGGGATACTTTTTTATGTTCTTGTTCCTTCAAAGTATCCATATCCTCACTTAAAATAACAATACCATTTTTAATGAAAGATACCTTATCACAAACTTTTTGAACATCATTTAAGACATGACTAGATAAAAAGATCGTCGCGCCTAATTTTTTATGTTCCAGCATTAAATCTAGAAAAGCTTTTTGAGCAAGAGGATCTAATCCGGTGGTTGGTTCATCTAGGATTAATAATTTTGGCTTGTGCATTAAGGCAACCACAATGCCTAATTTCTTTTTATTTCCAAAGGAAAGTTCTTTAACTTTTTTAGAGACATCAAGATTTAGTCTTTTAATTAGTTCAATTGAATAAGAAGAATCTATTTCTCGTAAATCTTGAAAGAATTTAATCATATCAGGTACTTTATAATCGTCAAAGAAGTTAGACTCACTGGGTAAGTATCCAACATCTTGGTTGATTTCATAACTATTCATATGAACTTCTTGGTTATTTATTAGAGCACTTCCAGAATCTTTTTCTAGTAAGCCCATCAAAATTCTAATTAGTGTGGTTTTACCCGCTCCATTGGGACCAATAAAACCAAATATTTCACCCGGTTTTACTTCTAAAGTGACAGCCTCAATTCCTCTAGAAATCCCATAATATTTTTTTAAATTATTTACTTTTATCATATTCTTGTCCTCGCAAATAGCATAACATAATTGCCCCCTTCTTACAATAATAATGAGCTGTTTTAGTTGATAAAAAAGCCCCCAAAGGGGCTATCAAATATAAAATGTTATTTAATCGTTGAACCAGCCTTAACTACTTTATCTTTTATAGGCACTCTATCAAAGATTCTTACATTTCTTTCAACGATTGTATCGTTAGGAATAATAGCTCTTTTGGCAATGATGTTAATGCCACTATATAACAAATCAGGTTTTTCTACATTTCTAGTGTAATTATTTCCATGACCAATGATGACATTGTTACCGATTTTAACTTTTTTATCGATAATAGACTTTTCAATTAAGGTATTTTCGCCAATCTTTGTGTTTGAGAAAATAACACTATCTTTGATAATAGCACCTTTACCAACATAAACGCCAGGTGAAAGAATTGAGTTGATGACAGTCCCTTCAATCACTGAACCATTAGAAATTAATGAGTTGGTAATTTGAGCATTTTGTCCAATTCTAACTGGTGGCATTTCTTCACTTCTAGTATATATTTTCCAATCATCTTCATAAAGGTCTAAAACAGCTTCACCACCATGGAGAAGATCAAGACTGGTTTCCAAATAAGAATCGATTGTACCGACGTCTTTCCAATAACCTTCAAACCCAAATGAATATACTTTAGAGTTTTCTTTTTCAATCATTCTTGGGATGATATGTTTACCAAAATCGAGTTCACTATCATGAGAATTTTCTAACACATCATAAAGAGTTTCAGCAGTGAAAACGTAGATCCCCATGGATGCTTTATTAGACTGTGGATTTCTTGGTTTTTCTTCAAAACCAACAATTCTGTTGTTAGAATCTGTCTCTAAGATCCCAAAACGATTTGCCTCCTCAAGTGGAACGGTAGTAGTCGCGATAGTTAATTCAGCTCCCGAGTTAATGTGTGCCTTAATCATTTTCTTATAATTCATTTTATAGATATGGTCACCTGAGAGAATCAATATATATTTAGCTTCTCTACGTTTTACAAAAGATAAATTCTTATAAACAGCATCAGCAGTTCCTTCATACCATTTACTATGTGGTTGAAGAAGTGTTATGGCACTATCACGTCTATCCAAATCCCACGGCTTGCCTGAACCGATGTGTTCATTTAAAGATAATGGCATGTATTGGGTCAAGATAGCAATATCATAAATACCAGAATTACTACAATTAGATAATGTAAAATCGATAATTCTGAATTTACCCGCAAAAGGCATCGCTGGTTTACTTCTGATTTCACTTAAGAGGTCAAGTCTTGAACCTTTTCCTCCTGCTAAAATTAACGCTAATGTTTCCATAAAATTCCCTCTTTCTATTTACGCATAATATTTTTGTATAGGGTTAAATACTTATTACCCATTTCAGTTAAAGAAAAGTCCATATTCATCGCATGTGTTTGTAAGATTCTAAACACATATTGATTATTAATATAAAGGTTCACAGCCATAATAAGCGTATCTTTGAACTCATGAGCGTTATAGTTTGCAAAACTAAATCCATTTCCTTCATTGGTGTATTTGTTGTAAGGAATAACGGTGTCTTTTAGACCCCCTGTTTCTCTAACAACAGGGAGTGTTCCATAACGCATCGCAATCATTTGCGATAGACCACATGGTTCAAATTGACTTGGCATCATTAATAAATCGCTTGCGGCATATAGTTTATGGGCAAGGCTATTGGAAAAGCCAATATAGGCATATACTCTATTAGGATATTTTAAAGCTAAGTCTTTAAAGAAATTTTCATATTTTTCTTCGCCACTCCCCAAAAAGACAAAATTCGCATTGGTTGCTGTTATGGTTTCTTCTAAAGTAGCCATCAATAAGTCAATGCCTTTTTGAGAAACCATTCTACCGATATAACAGATGAGTGGAATGTTTAATAGTTGGTCTAGACCTAATTGTTTTAGAAGGATCTGTTTGTTTTCTTTTTTTCCTGAAACAAATCGTTTTTCATTATATTTAAATGGGATATGAATGTCTGCCTCAGGGTTATAAACTTCATCATCAATTCCATTTAAGATGCCGTATAAATCTTTAGAACGGTCTCTTAGAGAGCCGTCTAATGTTTGACCAAAGTATTCAGTCTGAATTTCATTTTTATAGGTTTCACTTACCGTAGTAATATAATCAGCTGATAAAATTGCACTCTTTAAAAAGTTGAAATTATTAAAATGAATATAATTATAATCAAAAGGAAGATTGAGTAATTTATAGGTATCAATTGAAAAAACACCTTGGTATTGTAAGTTATGAATGGACAGGATTGTTTTAATGTTGGTATAAAGAGGGTTTAGTCTATAAGTGGTATTTAATAAATAAGGAACCAAACCAGCTTGCCAATCATTTATATGAACGATATCAAACTTGGTTTTTGATAGCTCGATGTATTCTAAAATACTAAAGTTAAATAACATGAATCTTTCGTTATCATCCATATAACCATAAAAAGCATCTCTTTGGTAGAAATGATGATCAACAAAGACATAGTTAACATTATCACTAGAATAACCAATATAGCTAACTTGAGTAGAAAGTTCTCCCATTTTAATTTTTCTTTTACCTAAATGCAATGTATGATAGTTAGCTAAATTAACAGAACTATATAAGGGAGTGATGACAGTAATCATCTCTTGTTTTGCGATTTCTTTAGGTAAAGAACCAGCAATATCTGCAAGACCTCCTGTTTTTGAGAAAGGAAATACTTCGCTTGCGGCAAACAATATATTTAAGTTACGCTTCATAAATACCCCTCCTTAATTAATTATAACTTAAAGTAACCGTTTACACAAGATAAGAAAACTGTTAAATTAAGGCTTTATTGTCAAATTAAATTGTAATTGAAAAATGGTTGTGATATAATCACTATAGTTATTTAAGTGAGGGATAATAATGGCAAAATACTATAACAAATTGCAGCCAAAACTCAAACCTTGGCCGTTTATCGTAATAGGTGCGATTCTATTGGCGTTTGTACTTTTAGTGGTGCTTTTGACACCATCTAAACAAGAAAGATTTTACAATGCTTATACTCAAAGTGGGGCAGAAATTACAAAAGATCACCCATTTGTAGAGTTAAGTTACAAAGAATTAGGCAAGAAAATTGAAAATGAAGAAAAACTAATTGTTTATTTTGGCAACACTTCATGTCAAGTTTGTTTAAGCGAAATTAAGTATTACGAAAGTGAATTTGTGTCACAAGAAGTTGATGGATTTATTACATCGATATATTACGTTAACACTATTAAATTAACAGAAGCAGATAAGACAGCATTTAAAACAGCTTATCAAGTCGATTTGGCGGATTCACCAGATTTAGTGTATTTTGAAAATAAAGTGGTTGTATATGAACGCTCCGATTATAATAGTTCAGA
>JAQUCY010000054.1 GCA_028685975.1 Acholeplasmataceae bacterium
TGAGATTAATACTACCGATAAGGTTACTACAATACTATTAAATAAATACCGAAAAACAGGTACATTTGATTCACCAGCGACCGCAAATAACTGTAAAAAGTTATTGAAGGTTGGTCTTCTTACAAAAAATCTTGGTGGCCAAGCGAACAATTCATCGATAGGTTTAAAAGCATGGTTAAAAATATAGACTATTGGCAGTGCCATAAAAATCGCCACTGGAATTAAAATAAGATAAAATTTTATTTGAGACCGATGGAATCTTTGAGGATTAATTTTAGTCCCTTGAAGTGAATTTCTAGCCATTAGTCTTTCTCCCCAAATAATCTAGTAGCAACCCTGCTCATCACATATACCATAATTAATAACACCACTGCTATCGCAGCGCCATAACCCATTTCCCATCTGTTAAAAGCGTAATCATCCATATGGTTAACAATTAATTGCCCCGCATTTTGTGGGGTTGGGTTAACCCCCGTTAACTGTACCCCAATTGATCCCGCATTAAATGTTCCAACTAAACTCATAATCGCTCCAAATAACATTTGAGGCTTCATGGTTGGAATTGTAATATAAAAGATTTCTTGAAATTTATTTTTCATCCCATCAACATAAGCAGCTTCATAAAGTTCTTCATTAATGTTTAATACTCCAGCCAACATCGCTAAAAACCCAATCCCCATACTTGACCATAATGACACGATAATCATTATATTAAGTAAATAATCCGGGTTTTGAAGCCATTGAATTGGGGTTTCAATAATATTCAACGATAATAAAATCGAGTTTAAATAGCCACTTGAGTCACCACTAAAAATAATTCTCCACATGACCGCCATCGCAATCCCTGCAGTCATTGATGGTGAATAAATAAGTAAGGCTAAAATAGTTCTTGGTTTTTTAGGTATCTGAGCCAATAACCAAGCTAAGAAAAACGATAAAGCATACCCAACCGGACCAACTATAAGTGCAAATTTTAAAGTGTTCGGTAAAACTTGTTGCATAAAAACATCATCTGCAGTAAACAAGTTTACAAAGTTGTTCAGTCCAATCAACTTAGGGGTATTAATTAAATCAAAATAAGTAAATGATAACAAAATTCCTAATAATACTGGAATTGTAATAAACATGAAAAAAGAGGAGAAATAAGGTAGGACAAACCCCCATCCTACTAGATTCTCTTTAATTTTAGCTTTTTTTCTAGGATTTATATTTGAAGATAGTTTTAACTTATTCATCAATCCACCATCCTATCGTTTCAATGGTAGGTAAGAGATACGGTTTCAAAACCGTTCCATTTTTATCTAGATAACCAAACTCAATCATTTTCCTAGTAATTTCTTTATTCGCAATAATCAATCCGTCTTCAATAGCTGTTCTGACATTAGCACCCTGATAAACTGTTTTATTCCAAATATTCGATATTTCCCGTTCTAACATATAACTGCCTGGAATCTTTGGTACATCATAAGCATAATCCCATTGACTTACGATAACATCTTTATGTGTTTCATCCCAAGAATATTGTTTGAATGCTTCTTTATTAGATGTATTCCACATATAACTTGGTCCCATTGTCGCAATTAATTGTTCTGCATATTGAATTTGAACGTCTTTCCTACTCCACCATTTCATAAATTCCCAAGCTTCATCTTTATGAGTTGATTCACTAAATATCATATTAGAAGTTGCTGCACCGACAAAACTTCTGTCAATAACATCGTCTTTTTCAATTCCCGGCATTGGGGCTATCTCCCATAATCCGGCAATCTCAGGTGCTGCATGAATAAGCTGAACATACATCCCAAAATCACCAATCCCAATTGGAAGTTCACCATCTCTAAATTTATTATAAAAAGAGCCTACTTCAATTGGTAGTGCATAAACCGTAAAAAGTTCAGTCATAAAAGTAATTGCTTCAATGGTTTTCGGATCATTAAACCCAGCACTAAAGGCGTCATCCTCATAAATTTTTCCGCCAAATTGATAAATAAAAGGCATCGTTGCTCCAAATCCTTTAAAGCTACCAGCACCAGCTAAATTAGTATAAAAATTCATGCCATAGCGTTGTAACTCAGGTAATATGTCAGTTACTTCTTCCCAAGTTTCTGGAATTGGTAATTGTAAATTATCCATAATATCTTTTCTATAGAATAAGATTTGAAAGTTTTGAGTATCCGGTAACGCATAAACACCTTCATCATAAATAAGTTGTAAGAAAGAACCTCTTGCGAATCTTGAAGCTACTTCTGAAAAATCATCAAACTCCCTTAAGTCTAAAGCGGCATTTCTGATCGCAAATTCATAAGGTCTCCAAGCATCAATGCCCATCGCTATATCTGGTTGTCTTCCCGCAGAGTTAGATAAAATCAGCTTATCTTGAGATGGCATCATCGAGATATTTACTTTAATGTCATTGTTAGGGCTAAAATCTTCATCTACCATTCTTTGCATTAGATCAACATACTGTCTGCTTCTTGCTACCCATACCTCAAGGGTTTCTGGGGTCCTTTTCGAAACTTCTGAATCAATAAAAAACGACATGAAGAATCGTTTAACCCCAATCCAAGCACTTCTAAAAAAATTCACATTTGCTTTTGGTAGTTTAGCATCACTTTCATGGACATAAAACCGATCAATTGATAATGGTGAATCTAAAATGGTTGGCAGAATAATCCCTAACGATTCAATAATTGAACCTGTATTACCACTAAGTTGTTCTATTTTAGCTGGTATTTTATTTGGTTCAAGCGCAAGTTCAGCTAGTTTTTGATAGGATTGTTTTAATGTAGTTGTAACAAGTGTGTTTTTCTTGGTCTGGTTAATTATTTGCCATTTTTCATATACAGTTTTTAGTATATCTGCATAATGATTTAAGTCTTGTTCTAAATTAGGCAAATACGTTGTAATATCCCAATCCCTGTTTGGATCTACATTTCTTCCGGTTAACTTGTTAATTTCTAATACTAAGTTATTGATACCATGTAAAACATCTGTTAGTGCGTAATACAAATCACGTTTTTGATATTCAGATGCCTCTAAACTTATCGTGTGAGTCCCCTTGGTTAGATTAAATAGATAGGGGTCCCCTTCTAAATTACTAAGCGTCTGATTTTTCCATTTACGCGTATATTTAAATGGAATTTGTCTGGCTTCCATAAAAGGAAGATTACCATCAATTAATAAACTACGATATATAATTACATCTTGATTTCCATCCTGTAAGTATTTCAGTGATATTTGATAATAACCATCTTCAGGTACTTCAATTTCATAATAGACACGTTGACCTGGTCTATTAAAAGTACTACCATTTAACAAGTTCAATTTCTTTTCTACTAAGGCAAACGGTGTTACACCAACTGAACGGCTACTGCCTATTTGAATAGCTGGAGAATTTTTATAAAACAGTAATTCAGCTTCATATTCTTCTATATAGTCACCTTCTGCTTTATTTGACCCTAAATATTCTTCATACGTTATCGGTTCTGTAATTCCTTGAACTTCTATTTCACCGACTAACAGTTCCCCTCTGGTTTTGTTAAAGGTAATCGTGTTAATACCTTCATCCAGTTTGAAAAGTAGACCATTTTCATATAAATTTTGAATTTCTTGTAATCTAGTTGTGTTCCATTTTCTTAGTTGTTCAGAACTAGGAAGAATATCATTTCCATAGCGGTCTAAGTTAAACTCATGAGGTGTTATCCAATAAGTTTCTAAAGAAATTTGACCACTTTCATAGTATTGTCTTTCACCATTAATATCCACCGATATTTCTATTGGTCTGATATCATTGGTCAAAGAATAATAGGTAATCATCACTTGATAAAGTGCTGTGTCTGGAACAGTCACTTCAATACTAAATGAATCTTTAGTATCCCAAATTAAAGGATCATACCCCTTCGGATTATTATCATTTTCATATGAAAAACCAGGAGCATCGAAGTCAGCGGGGAAAACAATGGTATAAAAATCGTTGTTTTCCTGAATGCCTTCTTCTTTCCACTCATTATAAAGAGATATAAATTTATCTGTCACAATAATATCAGAATTCATTTCAGCAGCCTTAAAAGAGGCCTCAAGTGAGACCTCACTTTCATCATTTAACCAATAACTTAATATTGGTGTCATTAAGGCTAGTACTGTTATTAAGATGACAACTTTTTTCTTCATAGGGTTAATCTAATAATTGTTCTTTGGCTTCTGTATAGTAAAAGTTAGCTCGTTCATTCAGCTGTTCAGCTATATCATCAAAGTTGACTAATCCGTCTCTTAACATATCATGAGCCTGACCTATGGTTGCAGTTTCATCACCTAATTGACCGTATTGACCATTCCAACGAGATAAAACATAACCAGGAACTGTCTTAGCTAACGATTCAAACATAATGTCTGATTTTGCAATAACTTTTCTAAACTCAACTAATGTAGGGTATTTTTCTAAGTATTTATCTAATAATACTTGATCATTTACAATTGGTGTGAAATTAATGTTATAATCTTCATTTTCTTCTACAAGTTCTAACCTTCTCGTATAACCATCAGCTCCAAATCCCATCCATTTCGCAAATAATAATGCTTCTTCAGGATGTTCAGTACCTTTACCAATAACCAAATAATCTACTACCATCATTTGTTTATCTCCTGGCATTCCAATAAAATCAATATTCGCTTGATATAATCCCTTATCAGGATCATTTTGATGGGTTAACCACTCACCAATCATCCAGGATGCTTCCCATCTAATAGCTTGTTTACCTGCATCCCATGCAGCAAATTCATTATCTACGCCATAGTTTTCTTGTAAAAACTCAGAAGTGGCAACATCTGAATAATACTCTGAATTGGTTTCAGTGAATATAGAAGCACGTTTCGTTAAAGCATCCTTATATTCAGTTGAATCTAAATTATATTGAGTTCCATCCCAGGTGTAGTACCCAAAATCATTATTTAAATAGGCAGGATACCAAAATTGCATATCTGGTCCAACTCTCATCCCTGAAATACCAGTTCCATCTGTAGAGGTTTCAGATACTGCTCTTGCTTTCGCTAATAGATCATCAAATGATATGCCAGCTTTAGGTGCTTCTACACCAGCATCTTCAAATATTTTATTATTCACATAGTACCCAAAATAATAAGCCTTTAATGGAATCCCATAAAGGGCACCATCAAATAATGTTGAATTTAATAGGTCAGGTGAGATTTTATCAAACTCATCATCTGTCGATACCAAATCTTTAATTTCTTCGGCCCAACCCATTTCAACGGTTTTTAATATTTCTGCGTGCATGAAAACATCAGGTAAGTTTTGAGCTGAAGCTTTTGCACCTAAAAAATCATCCCAGTTTTGATCAACTTGATTCTCCGGATTATTTGGATCAGGAATCTTAGGTCTTTCAACTATTTGTACATCGATGTTCGGATACTTAAGAGTGAACTCTTCAACCATTTTTCTTTCTAAGTTCATATTTTCTACTGTTCCTAAGTCCCAAGCAGCATAAGTAATCGTTACTTTCTCATCAGTATCTTTATTACATGCAGCAACAAATACTGCTAATGCTGTAACAAGCACTAAAGAGAGTAATACTTTGAGTGTCTTTCTCATTTTGTTTCCTCCTTGTTTACGCTATCGAAACGTTTCGAAATTAAAATATAAATAAAGCCAAATAACCTTTTAATTAAAAACTGTATATTTGGATATAGTGTTTCTTATCTTCATAATAATACATAAAAAAATATTTTGCAAGCGTTTACACCATTTTTTGCGAAAAACAAAGACTTAATTTTTAAGATTAAGCCTTTATTGCTTGATATATCCAACTAAAATGATATATCATATTTTTTTATAATATTTCTATCGTTTCTTGTAAGAATATTTTTCTTGGTGAACCAATCATAATCTCTATTGGTCCTTCCTCAAGTTTATTCTCATTATTACCATCTTTATACATGAATGACTCATACTTTAATTCTAGTTCCATAACTAAAGTTTGTTTAGGATTCAGTGATACTTTCTCAAATAGAACAAGCTCCATCTTCGGTCTTACTATTTCTGAAAACAAATCGTTGATATAAACTTGAACAACTTCTTTGGTGAAAATATTGCTTAAGTTTTCTAGTTTGACACTTAATTTCACTGTTTCGCCCTCACTTAGTGTGGTTTTATTAAGTGTAAGAGAGTGATATTTAACTTCACTATAACTCAAACCATCCCCAAAATAATAAAGTGGCGTGTTGGGACTATCTTTATAATTAGATACATATTGTTCAGTCAAATCATCTGTGTTTCTTGGACGACTCGTAGAAAACTGACCATAATACATTGGTATTTGTCCTACATTGAGTGGAATACTAATTGGTAATCTTCCACTGAAGTTTACCTCACCTAATAATAATCGTTTGATGGCTTCACTCATTTGATTGCCTAAATAAAAGGCAAACACAATTGAATCAAGGTAGGTTTCCACTTCTGTAAGAATTAAAGGTCTACCTGAATAAACAACCCCAATAACCTTTTTGCCATCTTCATGAAGTTGTTTTAATTGATTAACATCTTTTTGCTTGACAGACGGGTTTGTTTTAGATTGAGACTCACCTGATTCTCTTTCTCCTTCACCAAAACAATATATGATTACATCTGCTGCTTCATAAGATGTTTGATTAGGAAATATTTCTTTTAAGGTTTTATTATTAGAAATATGTCCACCTACCCAACTCCAACTACCATTGGTTCTTCTTGAATCAGCATATTCTCCCATTAAATATACTTTTTCATTTTTTAATGGTAAGTTATTATTTTTAAGTAACACTACTGATTCGATGGCTAATTCTAAATTAGTTCCATCATCATAAAATTGAGGACTTTGATTATCTTCTACCAAACCTCGATAAGGGTCTTTAAATAAACCAAGTTTTTCTTTTATTTTTAATACATTTAAAGTTGCCTCATCTATTAACTTAAGAATTGATGGGTCTTTTTCTGCTGCATGATACAAATGTTTAGAGTAAACATCACTCATCATATCTATGTCCAACCCTGCTTTAATTGATTTAATTGCTGCACTTAATGAACTATCAGCATATTTATGTGAAATCATATTAGCCGTTGAGGCAAAATCACTTATAATAACCCCATTAAATTTATATTGACCTCTTAAAATATCCCTAAGTAAATATTTATTCGCTGTTGCCGGGATCCCAAATAAAGTATTAAAAGAGGTCATCACAAGTTGTGGATTTGCCTCTAATGTTTTTGCATATGCAGGCATATAATAATTAAAAAATGTCTCTTTTGATAAAGTAACTTCATTATAATCTCTGCCAGCATCAGGTGCGCCGTATCCAGCGAAATGTTTTAAACAAGCTGCAACATTTTCATTACTAAAATCACCTTGATACCCTTTAACAAGTTCATAACCCATTTCACCTGTAAGATACGCATCCTCACCATAACCTTCAGTAACTCTGCCCCATCTAATATCTCTTGTTACATCTACCATCGGAGAAAATGTAACATGTATTCCACTACTGGCTGCTTCTTTAGCAGCTATT
>JAQUCY010000055.1 GCA_028685975.1 Acholeplasmataceae bacterium
TTTAATGAATGTAACCTAATTAGAAATAACCAGTCATAGAATGCTGTATCCAACTCATAACCATATTTAATTAAAGTCACAGCTATATCCTTTTTTAACCAGTCAAGTGCTGTAAGGAGGATAGAAACTAGTCTGTGATATCATCATAAGTTTATTATAGTGGACAATCACTTATAAATAAAAAAATAACATGTAAATTGTCTTACATGTATATATTAGGAGAATAATAGAAATGAAAAAATTTCTAAGTATTTTTGTTTTAATGATGTTCGGCATTAGTTTAAGTGCTTGTGCCGACTCAAGAGAAACTTTAGTGGTCGGTTTAGAAGCGGCTTATGCACCATTTAACTGGTCCACCCAAACTGCAAATGAACACACCGTAAGACTTGATGGTCAAATTGGTTATGCGGATGGGTATGATGTTGTAGTAGCAAAATACATTGCCGAAAAACTCAATATGAAACTTGTTGTTAAAGCGATTGAATGGGATGGTTTAATTCCTGCTTTACAAGCCAATACTATTGATGTAATTATCGCAGGGATGAGCCCAACAGCGGAAAGAGCTTTGACGGTTAACTTTAGTGATATCTACTATAGAAGTGAACAAGTCATGGTTGTTTTAAAAACAAGCCAATATGTGAACGCTACTTCTTTAACTGATTTTAGTGGGGCTAAGGTGGTTGCTCAACTTGGAACTTTACAAGATGATTTAACAGACCAAATTCCAAATGTAAATCATTTAACACCACTCGAATCTTATGGGGCAATCACACAAGCTGTAAGATCAGGTGAAGCTGATGCGTTTTTAGCAGAGTTACCTGTTGCACAAAGTATTATTAGTACTAATAGTGATTTAACTTATGTTCAATTTGATGAAGAAAACGGGTTTGTTGTAACAGATGAACAAGTAAGCGTTAGTATAGCCTTTAGAAAATCAGATACTGAACTACTTGAACAAATCAATGAAGTATTAGCATCGATTACCACTGAACAACGTAACGAGTGGATGAATGACGCTTTAGATCGTCAAAATTAATTTATGTATTTACTGATGGAATTACCCGACCAAAGCGAATTCTTAAAAACGATTATTTACTTATTTGTCACCTACTATAAAATCATTCTTTACGGACTAGGTGTCACCATCTTATTGTCAGTGGTTGGGACAATTGGAGGGTTTGTATTAGCGCTTGGATTAACTCAACAAAGGGTTATTCATATCGACAAGAAGAGAGAGAAACGATTTACAAGAATTTTAAAACAAACACTTAAATCATTAGGTAATGGTTATGTCACTTTATTTAGAGGAACCCCTATGATTGTTCAAGCCATGATAATCTATTATGGTATTGCAACATTAGATATATTCTCATGGTGGAATCCATTAACCGCTGGTTTAATTATTGTTACGATTAACACAACAGCTTATATTAGTGAAGTATTACGAGGAGGCTTACAAGCTGTCCCAATCGGACAAATGGAAGCCTCAAGAAGTCTAGGTTTAACTCATAACCAAGCCATGCGTAAAGTAGTTTGGCCACAAGCTATTAAAAACTCACTACCTGGAATAGGAAATGAATTTGTGGTAAACCTCAAAGATACCGCGGTACTTAGTGTGATCAGTGTTGTAGATTTATTCTATGCAGTGAAACAGTCCGCTAGTGCAACCTATAGAACCATCGAAGCGTTCGTTATTGCGGCAATCATTTATCTAATAATCACCTATATATCCTCTAAATTCGTCAATTATTTACAAAAAAGAGTTGGTACAGCAAAGGTGGTTAAAGTATGAGTCTATTATCCATTAAAAACATCTATAAATCTTATGACAATACGCCTATCTTAAAAAATGTTAGCCTTAATATAAATAAAGGCGAAGTTATCACTATCATTGGTCAATCCGGTAGTGGCAAAACAACTTTACTAAGATGTTTAAACCTACTCGCTGAACCCGACAGTGGTCACATTTACTTTTTAAATGACGATCTTACCGATCCCAATACTAACATTAATGAAATGCGTCAGCAGATGGGAATGGTATTCCAATCGTTTAATTTATTTTCAAACCTTAATGTGATTGAAAATTGCATGCTTGCTTTAACTGAAGTTTTAAAATTGGATAAAAAACAAGCTGAAGAGAGAGCAGTTAAGTATTTAACCAAAGTAGGCATGCAAAATTTCATTCATAAAAGTCCACACACTTTATCAGGTGGTCAACAACAAAGAGTCGCAATCGCTAGAGCTTTGTGTATGGAGCCTCAATTAATGTTATTTGATGAACCAACTTCTGCCCTTGATCCACTTTTAGTTGATGAAGTACTGAATGTCATCAAAGACCTTGCCATAGAAGGTATGACAATGGTTATCGTTACCCATGAAATGAGTTTTGCTTATGAGATTTCAAATAGAATTATATTTATGGACGAGGGGGAAATTGTTGAAGAAGGTTCACCTGATCAAATATTTAAAGTATCAACCAATCCTAAAACAAGAAAATTCATTGATAACTTCTTAAGAAAACAGATTATATTATAAGAAAAGCCTGCTTGATATCCAAGTAGGCTTTTTATTTACAGTTTATTTTGATATGCATTATAGATATCATCAGCAATATCTTCTAAAGGTTGATTTTTATTCTTAATTTCTAAATCGACCCTTAAAATATTTTTCTTCTTAAATCGTTTATCGTCATTTTTAATTCTATCTTGAATGGATTCAAGTGAATCACCTCTAAATGTCATATAGTTTTTTCTTAATTCCTTTGACGCCTCAATAAAGACAACAAACACTTTTTTACCTAGCACCTCAATGAATGCATTTGCCCCATTTGGTTCTAGGATAACTAATCCGTTTTCTTTTAAATCTGCTTTATTGGTTCCGTAAAAGTTATCTTGATAGTGAGTGACTTCAAGAAACGACCCACTAATTAGAAGTTTATTAAATTCATCTTTTGAAACAAAATGGTAATCTACTTCTTCTACTTCATGAATTCTTTTAGGTCTAGTTGTCGTGGTAATAATTTTTTCAAATCCATACTTGTTTTTTAAAATTTTCGCTACTTCAGTCTTACCTGAAGCACTTGCACCAATTAATATAATCATTTTAACTATGCAACAATAAGACTAATTCACGTAAAGACTTAACCGCTACGGCTGTAGAAGCGCCACTTTGATCTAAATATGGGTTTAATTCAACGATATCAGCGCCAACTAAGTTATTTAATTGTTCAAATAATTTAAACGCATTTAATAAGTCCTTATACTGCATTCCACCTGGTTCAGGTGTTCCTGTTCCTGGAAAGACACCTGGGTCTAATACATCTAAATCAATCGTGATATAAACAGGTTTATCTTTTAGTTTGAGAATGGTTTCTTCTAAAGTTTCAAAATCAAATTTTCGAATGTATGTGTGTCCACTATCAGACCACTTAAATTCATGTGAATCCCCACTTCTTATCCCAAAAGAATATATTTTTCCATCACCTAAAAAATCATGAATTCTTCTAATTACGGTTGCGTGAGAATATTTCATCCCAAAAAACTCATCTCTTAAATCCGTATGAGCATCTAAATGTATAACATGCAAGTCCGGATGTGATTCATAAACAGCCTTAACAACCGGATAGGTAACTAAATGTTCGCCACCTATCATCATAGGTTTCTTATTATCATTTAAAATTGCCTTAGTTGTATCATATATGTTATCTAGGGCTACTTTTACATCACCAATCGGTAAATCGATATCACCAATATCACAAGTTTTAAAGTTCTTTAAATCTTTGTCTTGATAAGGGCTATACCATTCAATCCCAATCGAGTCTACTCTAATTGCATTACCGGCAAATCTTGTCCCAGGTCGATAAGAAGTTGTCGCATCCATTGGGCAAGAAAATATTACGACATCCGCTTCTTTATATTCTGAGGTACAACTTTGAAAACTTAAATCAACTTTTTTAAACTTATTCATCTTTATCCTCCCAAAGCCAATTGTCTCGATCAACGACTTTGATATATCCATTGTTTAATTCACTAAATATAACTGATCCATTTTCTTGGTAAAATGCCAAATCATTTAAAAAATCTTCAGTGATATATTCTCCAGGAATTAACATTGGAATACCTGGTGGATATATCATTATCGATTCAGCACTAATTTCATTTTCACTATCCGCTAAAGGAATAATTTTATAAGGGGCATGGTAAGCGACTCTGGGACGACAAAACGAATCAGGGAAATCATAATTAAACTTAATTTTATCTAATGGTTCTTTAATACCATAATACATTTCACTTAATTCTTCTAAAGCTTCACAGAGCTTTATAAAATCCTTTTCTTCAGTAGCCATCGTGATAATGGCTAAAACAAGATATGTTTCTGCAAGTTCTAGTTGTATTTTATATTTATCAGCTAAGAATCTATAACAATCAAATCCAGTAATTCCTAATTGAGATACTTTAATCACTAATTTAGTCGCATCAAAATCCGGAAAACCTCTAGCCTCTGCATAAGCTTTATCTAGTAATTCTATACCTTTAATATTTTTGAGTCTATTTAGATATTTATTTTTTAGGTTTAAGGCATTTAAAATCCCAGTTTCACCATCCATTACCATTTGTTTTCTTGCAACATCTAGGCTGGCCATCAAAATACCCGATGGACTGGTTGAATGAAACATGTTAATAGTTGATTGTAATTTGTTTTCATCCACCCTGTTACCCTTTAAAAGTAATACTGAACTTTGAGTTAAAGAAGTTGCTGTCTTATGAATCGATAAAGCGCTTAAATCACAGCCAGCTTCCATTGCTGAGATAGGTAACTCTTTGGAAAAATAAAACTGTGCCCCATGGGCTTCATCCGCTAACACAACCAAACCATATTCATGAGCCTTTTCTGTTATTTTTTTAATATCTGAAGTAACTCCAAAATACGTAGGATTAATGATAAGCACTGCTTTACTATCTGGATTATCTATTAAAGCTTTTTCAAAAGCCTCATAACTCATACCATTTGCAATCCCCAAATTTTGATCTATATCCGGTTTAACGAAAATAGGAATAGCACCACTAAATATCAAAGCGTTAATGATTGATTTATGTACGTTTCTGGGAAGAATTATCTTCTCTTTTGCTTTCACTGTTGTCATAATCATTGCCAGTATAGCACCGCTTGTACCATTGATCATAAAATAGGCTTTATCTGCGTCAAAGGCATCAGCCATTAATTCTTGAGCTTCCATTATCACACCGGTTGGTTTACTTAGTGTATCTAATCCCCTGGGTGCATTTGCATCAAGCTGATAAATTGCTTTCCCTATAAATTTAGTTAAATCGTTTTCTTTTCTCCCTAATTTATGACCCGGTACGTCAAATGGTGTAACATTTGATGTTCCATACTCTTTTAATTTTGTAAAAAAGGGGGTTTTCGAATGGTCTTTTTTCATTTATACATCACCTTATGAAAATATTATCATAAAACCACATAAAAAAGTATATAAAATGATATAATATCTTCGGTGATACTGTTGAAATTCATAAAAAAATACCGTGTTGTAATTTTCTTTATATCATGTATAATACTTGGCTTTATAACTATGCCTCTTTTTCATGGTGGTTATGTTTTGAGTTTAATTAACACTTATACAAGCCTTAAATGGTATTATCATATTCTATTATTCATTGGGTCTTTGTTATCATCACTAGCCATTCACGAACTAACCCATTTCTTTGCCTTTTTAATCAAGGGTTATAAAAATGAAGCCTTAATCTTACTATTCATGATTTTCTATAAAAACGAACAAAATAAATGGCGACTTAAAATTGATTTTAAACTATTAATATTGGGAGGTGGATTGGTATTCACTAAACTTGGTATTATTGATAGTGACGAATCACTAAATCGTGCAACTAAGGCAACCGCTTTTTCTTTAATTGCAGCACCTTTAATGACCATTATTAGTTCAGTATTATTATCGTTAACAGCGCTAATCTTCTTTTATCAAAATAATATCCTTGTTCCACTAAGTTTATATGTATTAATTTTTAGTATCATTTATACATTCGTATCAACCAAAGAAGGTCACCAAATATTTGGTGATTTTGTCGCTTATAAAAAGATTAAAAAAGACCCTGATTTTGCTTTTCAAGCAACTCTTCAGTACTCTGATGAAATATCTCAATACCAGTTTAATATCATGCAAAACCATATTGATGCTTACAATAATATAAACTTCTCTGCTAAATTCATGACCTATTATATGTATTTGCTAGAAAAGAATATATTTGAGGACACTGAAGTTAACTTGAAAATATATAAGTTGACTTATCCATATATTAACAACAATTACTCATTTAAACGTTTGTTAAAGTCAACCTATGGTATAGAAATAATTCAAAGTGTAATCTTATACGCCTCAAAACTTGGTTTTACAGAACGTTCTATTGAATTGTTAGACCAATACATTGTTTATTTAGAAGAAAAGAAAATTAATGAAAAATACATTAACTATATTTCTAAACAAACCCATCACCTTCTTGGATTATCTAATGAATCAGAATATATCAACAATAAAAAAAATATTACCTCGTATGGTTTGTCTTTTATTATGAATCATATTCCATCCTTTATTAAATCCGAATTAAAACGAAATGAAGGATTTAATGCATTTAATTTAAGGTGTAAAATTGACTGATAAGTTTTTAAAATTTTCTTATTGTTCATCCTTGATTCATCCGCTTACTTATGTTATAATCATTCATGCTGGTCCGGTGGTGTAGTGGTTAACATGCCAGTCTGTCACACTGGAGATCGCGGGTTCAAGTCCCGTCCGGACCGCCATCACAATAGCGTCGTTAGCTCAACTGGACAGAGCATCTGACTTCGGATCAGAGGGTTAAGGGTTCGAGTCCTTTACGACGCGCCAGATGTAATCTTCGGGAAGTAGCTTAGCTTGGTAGAGCGCCTGGTTTGGGACCAGGAGGTCGCAGGTTCAAATCCTGTTTTCCCGACCATCTTTATATAATTCTCTTTTTAGAGTTAGAATACTATTTGACAAGGTTTAACTACTTTGATAAAATAGTAATACTGTAGGCGTAATACAACGGTTAGTATACGTGCTTGCCAAGCATGAGATGGGGGTTCGATTCCCCTCGCCTGCTCCAAAATTTGTAAATAAATCCTTCATGTAGTAATTTAATCTACAACATGAAAAGATTGTTTAAAATAATATCCTTTATCCTTTCGTTGTCGTAGGCGATTAGATGA
>JAQUCY010000056.1 GCA_028685975.1 Acholeplasmataceae bacterium
ACTGTTCATGTCAAGTTTGTTTAAGCGAAATTAAGTATTACGAAAGTGAATTTGTGTCGCAAGAAGTTGATGGATTTATTACATCGATATATTACGTTAACACTATTAAATTAACAGAAGCAGATAAGACAGCATTTAAAACAGTTTATCAAGTCGATTTGGCGGATTCACCAGATTTAGTGTATTTTGAAAATAAAGTGGTTGTATATGAACGCTCCGATTATAATAGTTCAGATCCAACTGTACCAGCAGCTCAACAAATTAGAAACTTTTACAAGGCTATTAAAGACAAACAATAAAAGCACAATCTAAGTGCTTTTTTATGAGAAGGGGTACTTAAACATGTTTTTAACTATTAAAAATAATATCCAAAATAAAATAGAAGCCGTTTATGGAATAGTAACAGCAGTAGAAGCTTCAAAGTATGAGGGTAGTGACTTAGCGATGCCACTATTTAATCTTGCTAAAAAAACTTCAAGACCGATTATGGAATTAGCTTCTGAGATTAAACTACTCTTAAAAGAAGAACCATTTATCAAAGAAACTTTCTTTGAACGTGGTTTTTTAAATATTGTTTTAGATAGAAAAACGTTTGCGGTACAAGTTCTAGATGAAATTGAGACTACCAAAGATTCTTACGGATCTTTACCATCAAACGGTAAAACCGTTGTAATAGATTATTCAAGCCCAAATATCGCTAAAAGTTTTAGTGTAGGGCATTTAAGAAGTACGGTTATTGGTGCTTCATTATATAAGATTTATGAAAAAAGGGGTTATAAGGCTATTGGCGTTAACCATTTGGGCGATTGGGGAACTCAATTTGGGAAAATGATCGTAGCTTATGATATGTGGGGTAATGAAGAAGGGTTATTAGAAAGACCTATCGATTATCTCCAGAGTCTATATGTGAGGTTTCATGAAGCTTCTAAGGAAAATCCAACGCTTGAAGATAAAGCGAGAGAAGTTTTTAAACAATTAGAAGATGGCGACCAACGTGTTACAAAAATGTGGGAGAAATTTCGGGAACAATCTTTAACTGAGTTTAAGTTAATGTATGAATTATTAGGGGTTTCGTTTGATTATTATCAAGGGGAAGCATTTTATAACGATAAGATGGATAGAATCGTTATGATTCTAGAAGATAAAAAACTGTTAGAAGAAGATGATGGCGCCATGATTGTTAGACTTGACAATTTTGACATGCCACCAGCACTCATCAAACGTACTGATGGGGCAACACTTTATATGACCCGCGACTTAGCCGCTCTACTGTACCGCCATGAAAGTTGCCATTTTGATAAAATGTTGTATGTGGTTGGTAATGAGCAGAAACTTCACTTTAGACAACTTAAAACAGTCTCTGATTTAATGGGATATAATTTTGATATCACGCACGTCAATTTTGGATTAGTCTTAATGGATGGTAAAAAAATGACAACAAGAGGTGGTAAAGTTGTCAGATTATATGATGTGATAGAAACTGCTGTTGAACTTGCAAAAACTGCAATTGAACAAAAGAACCCCAACTTAGAAAATAAACATGAAGTCGCTAAAGCGGTTGGTGTTAGTGCGGTAATCTTTAATGACTTAAAGAATGATCGTAACCTAGACATTGACTTTGGTTTAGAAAACATGGTTTCTTTTGAAGGTTTTACAGGTCCTTCTCTACAATATAGTAGTGTTAGAATTTACTCGTTGTTGAAGGGGACCGAAAAAGGTATTAAGAAAAATCTAGAAGTTTATGAAGATGATTTAGCATTTAAATTGGTTGTAATCTTAAGTCAGTTTTCACAAACCTTGGATAAGGCAGTAACTGAAAATGGGCCTCAGCATATTTCTAGATATCTATTAAATTTAGCTCAAGCGTTTAATCAATTTTATGGAGCGCACCGAATTATTGTTGAAGATCCTAAAACCTTATCAGCTAACATTCATTTGATTAGTGCGGTTAGAACCGTTTTAAACGAAGGGATGAGACTATTAGGAATGCAAGTCTTAAATGAGATGTAACTATGGAGAATAAAAATAAATCAAAACGTAAAATAATTGGAAACATTGTCTTTTTAATTGTTGTGCTAATTGTATTAGGAATATTACTTTTTAGTTTAAATGATATTAATGAGATTTGGTCAATCATAACAAGTTCTAGTGTGCCATTATTACTATTAGCATTAGGGCTATCTCTTTTACATATGTTTTTGACAAACTCATCGATCCAACTTATCTCAAGTGGTGTAGGCGGTGAGATTAGTTATAAAGATGGAATGCATATCGCTAATACAGAATACTTGTTTAATGCGATAACCCCATTTGCTTCAGGTGGTCAACCAATCCAAGCATATTTCTTCATGAAAAAAGGCTTATCTGGTGATCAAACCATGAGTGTAATAACCTCGAATTTCATTATATATCAAACGGTATCCACCTTACTTGCGACAGTGGGAATAATCATTTATTTTAGTGATGTTAAAGAGGGGATAACAGGTTATACCTGGGTAATCTTTTTAGGATACGCTATTAATACGTTAATATTAATTGGTGCTGTTTTAATGGCCACAATAAAAGGCTTTAGAAATCTTTTAAGAAATATATTTAGAGGTTTAGGGAAAATTAAATTTTTAAACAAATCAATGACTAGATTAGAAAAGAAATCATTTGAGTTTGTTGAAAGATTTCAAATTGAGACAAAAAAACTGTTTAAACGAAAACGGGTTTTATTTGGCGCTAGTGGTCTTAGGTTATTAAGTTTACTGGTTGTCAATAGTATTCCTATAGTGGTATTCACTGCTTTAGGGATGCCAATAAATCCCAAGGCATATCTGTTTATTATTATGATGACTGCATTCGCTACCACATTTATGATGTGGATTCCAACTCCGGGTGCTTCTGGAGGCGTGGAATGGGCATTTACAGTGTTATTTACAGGCGTTATTGCCCCACAACCTGTGGTAATTGCCGCCATGTTAATTTGGCGTGTGTTAACTTATTATGTTGGAATAATTTCCGGATTTGGTTCTTATGTTTATATAAGAAAGGAACGTGTTTAAGTTGAGAGTAGGAATATTTTCTGATGCCTATAAACCATTAGTAAGTGGTGTGACAACAAGTCTTCAAATGCTTGTTGAAGGTCTTAAGCAACAAGGTCATGAAGTGTTTGTCATAACTGTTTCGGCCAAAGGCGCGAAAGCGTATGATAAAGATCATCCCTATGTATATCGTATTAAGGGGATGCCAATTCCTAAAAAGGGTCTGACATCTTTTCGGTTTGTCAGAAACTCTAAAAAACACTTGAAGTATATTGAATCATTGAATTTAGATGTTATTCATGTTCATAGTGAATTTACGATTGGAAGTGTGGCTTTAAAGGTTAAAAAGAAATTAGATATTCCAATGGTGTTTACCGTTCATACCATGTATGAGGAGTATTTATTTTATGTTTCTAAGTTTTTATCTAAAATATTTAGGAAAACCTTTATGAAGGCACTAAAGAAACTCATGGCTAAGTTTATCTTAACTAGTGAAGTTACTTTAGCTCCATCTATAAAAATAAAAGATTTAATGTTAAGTTATGGTATCGATGGGAATTATAAAATAGTACCATCGGGCATTGATTTAAGTAAGTTCAAGAAATCTAATTATAAAACAGAAGATATTAATAATTTAAAAGCTTCTTTAGGAATTAAAGAAAATGAATTTGTTTGCTTATTTATCGGTAGAGTAAGTAATGAAAAATCGATTGATGTTTTAATTGACGGGTTTAATCAAGCCAACCACGACAACATGAAGTTTTTAATTGTTGGGGATGGCCCAGGGATGGGTAAACTTGCTGATCAAATTAAGAAATATAAACTCAAGGATAAAGTCATTCTTACTGGGATGATTCCTTGGGAACAGGTGGGGCTTTATTATCAATTAGGAGACTGTTTCTTAAACGCTAGCGTTTCAGAAACTCAAGGCTTAACTTATATAGAAGCACTTGCAGCGGAGTTACCTTTAGTGGTAAAATATGACAAGGTGCTAGAAGCCGTCGTTGAAGATAACTTTAATGGGTTATTCTTTAAAGATAACAGCGAACTACCTCACTTGTTAAATAAGATATATCAAACTCCTGAACTATTAACTGAATTAAAGAAGAATACTTTAAAATCTGTAAGGAAGTATTCTCGTGAAGTGTATGCAGAAAATGCCACTAAGGCATATACTGAAGCGATTGAAATTAACCAATCAAAAAAAATTAATTAGTGAGCATGTTAGCTCACAACTTGCCCGAGTGTTGAAATTGGTAAACAAACTTGACTCAAAATCAAGCGCCTAATAAGCTTGCCGGTTCGAGTCCGGCCTCGGGCACCAAGTTAGTAGAATAGGTTTGATACAATCGTATCAGGCCTTTTTTTGTTGTGAAGATAGGAGTTTCACCCTTTATTCACACCTACAACAAAATTCTAACAGGTCATTAATTTATAAAAAATGAGCCATGTTATAATTTTTATTAAAAAACGCATCAACGATTTAACGATTACTCAACAATTTAACGATTACTATGATAAGCATAGATGATCCACTTTAAAAATGTTATAATTGTAACTAGTGAAAACACATTAAAAATGTTGTTTTACAAATCCAATATTGAGAAAAAAAGAAACGGAGTGTAATTATATGAGTAAGAAATTAGAAGCTTTAAGAAAAAGAAGTATTACGATATTAATTATAAGAAGCGTAGGTTTATTCATAATTGCTATAATGCTTTTTGTCGGAGCATTTATTGCAAAATCTAAGACTGACGATAATAACGTTTTTATATTTTTAATTATTTTAGCGCTATTAGTTATTTTTGCTATGATTTTCAATATTATTTATCAGTATCAAAAATTTTTAAAGAAAGACTAAATATAACTTTCAGAAAGGAATATTTATTTACAACCTTTTTAATTTTATATATAAACAACAACACCAGTACAAAATATTGCCGGAAACGGCATTTTTTTGTAGATAATGGTTGACAAACAGAGTTTATTTAGTAAAATAAAATTAGCAACCACAAAAAAGCGCCTAAAACGGCAAAAAATTGCAGTGGATGGGAGGGAGCAAGAATTATGATTAAACGAGATAGTTACTTAAAAAGACTTACTTTAGCTAAATGGAATGGATTAATTAAAATAATTACGGGTGTTAGAAGGTGTGGGAAGTCTTTCTTACTTAATGAAATATTTTATAAATATCTTATTAATGAAGGTGTGAATGAAAATAATATTATTAAAATAGCCTTGGATGATGAATCATATTTTGAATATCTTGATTCAAAAAAACTTTCTAATTATGTAAAAGAAAAAACTAATAACCAAGATGAGAAATATTACGTTTTAATCGATGAGGTTCAAAAGTGTGTGGGATTTGAGGCTGTTTTAAATGGCTTATTATATCAACAAAATGTTGATGTTTATGTTACTGGTAGTAATTCAAAATTTTTATCAAAAGATATCATTACTGAATTTCGAGGTCGTGGTTATGAAATTAGAGTTTACCCACTCACTTTTTCAGAAATCGAATATTTATATGACAATAAAGAACAAGCCTTAAATAATTATTTAATATATGGTGGAATGCCACTAATATTTAATTTTAAAGAAGAACAAGGGAAAAGGGAGTATTTAACCCAACTATTTAATAACGTTTATTATAATGATATAAAAGAGCGTTATAAAATAGAATATATAGAAGAATTAGATAATATAGTTAAAGTTTTATCATCATCAGTTGGATCTTTATCAAATGCAAAAAAAATTACTGATACTTTAGTTAGTAATAAAGGTAAAGGTATTAATTACAGAACTGTAAGTAATTATATGGAATATATAATTGATGCTTTTTTATTTGAAAGAGTAGAACGTTACGATGTTAAAGGACGCAAGTATTTAGCACATAACTATAAATATTATGCTCTTGATTTAGGTCTTAGAAATGCTAAATTGAATTTCAGGCAAATTGAAGAAAACCACTTAATGGAAAATGCAATATATCTTGAGTTAGTAAAGAGAGGTTTAAATGTTGATGTTGGTATTGTTGAAATAAGGGAAAATATTAATAATAAAGATATAAGAAAACAATTAGAAGTTGACTTTATTGTTAATGAATCAGATAAAAGATACTATATTCAATCAGCATATGTTATCCCAAATGAAGACAAACTAAATCAAGAATTAGCTTCGTTTAGAAATATCAACGATACTTTTAAAAAGATATTAGTAAGAAGAGATCCTTATCTAAATCGTTACTACGATGAAGAAGGTATTTTGCATATGAGTTTGATGGAATTTTTAACAAATGAAAACAGTTTAGATTTGTAATATTCATTTTTTAGGGGTGCGTGAAAAAACACAGGGGTGCGCTAATTTTTGATGGGGGTACGCTCTTGTATCGTTAACGGTTGACTAACCCATATTTATAAATATGTAAAATTTATGAATTAGAAGACCAATATGAAGAAGAACTAGAAAATTTAATAACGATAACCGAAGAAGCTTTAAGGCTTCTTTTTATTAAGTATGTTATTAATTGATATTTAATTGTAAAAAATGGGATTTATGCTATACTTAGACAGAATAAAAGCGTTTTATAATTTAAGTAGAGTGAGGTGTATATATGATAGCGAAGCTTCAGTTTTTGAAAATAGCTTAAATAAACCTCATTGGATAAACTCATTACCGGCGAATTCTTTTCTTCCGATGGTGTTTATCGTTCAAACAACTGGATATGAGAAGTTCCTTTTGTATTGCATTGAAACTGGGGAATATAACCCTGAATTTGCTCAAGTTAATTATAATTACATCTCTATTGGTTACAGTAAAAAAAAACAAAGGATTAATAATATATGAGTTTACAATAAAATAACTTAGTTATTAAATATAAGGTGCCCGGAAACGGCCACCTTGTTTATTAGGTTACTATAACTTACATTTAAACTTGAAATATTTGGTACTATAGATTAAAATACATCTATATGTTATAGGAGGTTAGTTATATGCTTCAAGTAAAGAATCTGAGCCGCGCATATAAAGTTAAAAGTGGTAGTGATGTTTATGCATTAAACAATGTCTCGCTGGAATTTCCTAAATCAGGAATGGTTTTTATTTTAGGAAAATCAGGTTCTGGTAAATCCACTTTGCTTAATGTTTTAGGGGGGTTAGATAAGTATACAGCTGGGGAACTTTTTGTAAGGGGAAAGTCAACAAGCAATTTTAAACAAGCGGATTTTGACTCTT
>JAQUCY010000057.1 GCA_028685975.1 Acholeplasmataceae bacterium
TTTCATCAGAGTGAGGATATTTATCATTCTTCACATATTGAACTTTCTTATTAGCTTCAAATGAAGTCATGATATATTCACCACTTGTAGCGATGTTTAAATGGTCTTGTCCATACTTAGTTGGATTTTTCTTATATAATTGTTCATGCATTGGTGGCCATCCAAGTAAGTAATAAGCATCGAATTCACCTTTTGCATTAATGGTTGTAAACTCTAAAGTTAAATCATCAATCTTCTTAAGACCAACTTGTGCCCATAAAGTATCAAGCTCAGTTAGTTGTGCTTCAGTAGGTGTAGCGTCACCACCATAAATTTCATTCGCTCTCTTAGCATATGCATCAGCACCGGCGATTTCTTTAACGAAGTCTCCACCACCTGAAATAGCTCTAAATAAGTTCTTAGTTAATGCTTCTCTGTATGTCCAGATAAAGTCATTAGCGTCTAACTTCATTTCAAAACCAGTAGTATCAATACCAGGAGCAAATGCCCATTCCAAATCATCTCTTAATGGAACTCTCCAAGTTTTAGATGATACTTTTCCGTTAATTTCTTTAACAGAATCTCCAAATGGAATTGGATCGCCAGAAGCTAAATCTGGAGCAAATTCCCAACCATTTTTAGCATCATTTAATACTTGACGGTAGAATCCACCCGTCATTAAACTTAGATAATCATTTGAAATTGAGTCATCATATGTCCAGAAATTAAGAGTACTAAATGTATCTGTATGCCAAGTACGGTAAGTATATTTACCAGCTTGACCAAGTTGACCCTCAACATTTTTAACTTGTGAGTCATCTTTTGTGATATCTGCATATCTAAAGCCCCAACCATATGATGGAATATATGTTTCAACTGGAAGAGTTACACGTTCTGCTAGTAAGCTGAATGAGTTAGCAACATAGAATGGAATACCACCAACCATGTTATCTAATAAATATCTTTCAGCAGCAGCAAAGAATGTGTGCTTAGTATCTGCAGTTGCAAACTTAAGGTTTAATACGCCTTCGTATAAAGCTTCAATGTCTTGAACAACTAAAATGTTAGAAAGTCCAAATCCTTTTTCACCGTCAGAATCTTCTACTTCATAAGTAATTTGATATTTACCAACTTTTGAAGTGTCTACAGAACCTGTAACAACGATATCAGCAGTTAAATCGCCGTCTTCATCGTCCTCAGCAGTAACACCATCAAGTGGGTCAAACTCAGCATTCAAGGCAACTACGTGACTTGTTACACCATCAATTACAGGTGCTGCGTTTGGTGTGTATACGGTAATGGTGCGTGTAACTTTGGTTTCTATTCCCGCACTGTTAGTTACTGTATATGTAATTGTGTATGTACCGTTTGTATTGACGTCTACTTCGCCTTCTACAATGATACTTTCAGTTAAGTCGCCGTCTCTCGCGTCTGATGCTAATACGCCTGCAAGCGGATCGAAAGCAGTACCCTTAACGTGTGCTGCAACATTTCCCGCATTGGAAATAACTGGCGCTTTTGCTTCTTCTTTACAAGCCGCAAGGCCAAATGCTGTAGCCAAAACAGTTAACACTAATAAAAATTTCTTCATTATTCTCTCTCTCCTTTTTTTATAGTGTGTTATTTACAAAGTTAATTAATGTATGGTATCACATCTTTTAACTCTTGTTACCTACCTTTTTCCTATTTTCTAGGAATATTTTGCGTTGTTTATTGATTGGCAATATGAACGCAACAAATAAAATTGAAGTTAATAATAAACCGATATCTATAAACTCTCTGTTCTGATAAAACAATAACACAACAGTTGGTAAAATACACAACACGATTAGTAGAATCATTTTAGTCAAAGAACCGTAATGTGCCCAAAATTGTTTAAATGTATCCATCTGATTAATCCCCTCCTTTTTATTATTACAAGTAATTTACCACAAACAATTATATTTTTCAACACTTTTTTTCTTAAAACACCTACAGAACCGAAAAAGTAAGCGTTTTTACTTGGATTTAATCATATAATTAATGAAAGTGGTAGTAATTCAATAAATAAGTTGATAACTAATTATACACCTAACAAATAATAATATTTACATTTTTTTTAAATACCACCTTATTTTCTCTTTCTATATATATAATATAAGGAAATTATTCACCGTATTAATTTATTCTTCTATTAGTATCCTTAATTTAAAAAAGCAAAAAGCGACCAAAAACCGGTCGCTTTTCATTATATTATTATACTTCGTAATCTGAATAATCCATTGCACGCATTCTTTGATACATGTTCCATCTGTTTTTCGCATCTTTTAAGTTCGCTTGTAGTAACTCTTCAGCGCGATCAGGGTTGATTTGAGAAAGTTGTGCATATCTTGATTCACTTAATAAGTAATCTTGATATTTATCCCATACTGGAGGTTTAGAGTCAATTTGAATTGGGTTCTTACCTTCAGCTAATAATCTTGGATCATATCTAAATGTTGGCCAGTAACCACATTCAGTTGCTAATTTAGATTGTGATTGTGAATAAGTTAGACCACCCTTAATACCATGTTCAATACAAGGTGAATAAGCGATAACCAAACTTGGTCCGTTATATGATTCTGCTTCTTTAAGTGCTTTAATTACTTGAGCAGGAGAAGCACCATGTGAAATTTGTGCTACATAAACGTGTCCATAACTCATTGCCATAGCTGCTAAGTCTTTCTTCTTGGTTGGTTTACCTGCTGCAGCAAACTTCGCAATTGCACCTTGAGGGGCAGATTTAGAAGATTGTCCACCTGTATTAGAGTAAACTTCTGTATCAAGAACCAAGATATTAACGTCTTCGTTATTTGCGATAACATGGTCAATCCCACCGTATCCGATGTCATATGCCCAACCATCTCCACCCATAATCCATTGTGATAACTTCACAAAGTAATCTTTTAGGCTTAATAACTCTTTGGCAAATGGTTTATCAATCTTAGCTAATTCTTCAACTAATTTAGGTGCTGCTTCTAATGTGAAGTCACCATCATTACGTTTTTCAATCCATTCACTCGCTAATTCTTTTAGTGGCTCATGCATTTCATCTAAATGGTTTGCCAATAAGGTTTGAATTCTATCTCTAGCTGTTTCATAACCGATACGCATACCAAAACCAAATTCAGCATTGTCTTCAAATAGAGAGTTTGCCCAAGCTGGTCCACGACCATTAGGTAAGGTCGTATAAGGTGTTCCTGGATAAGAAGCACCATAAATTGATGTACAACCCGTTGCGTTAGCAAGTAACATTCTTTCTCCAAATAATTGAGTGATTGCTTTAATATATGGTGTCTCACCACAACCAGCACACGCACCACTAAATTCAAAGAGTGGTTTATTAAAGTTTAAGTTTTTAACGTTATTTGTACCAATGTTTTTATAAGACACTTCATTGAAGAAATAATCTGCAATTTGTTGTGAACCTTTTTCAAGTTCACCACCAATTGGAGTCATTCTTAAAGCCTTACCAGGTGCTGGACATACATCAACACAAACACCACATTCAGTACAATCAAGTGTAGATACTTGGATCGTATATTTATATTGTGTTAAGTCTTTTCCTTTACCGTCTAAGAACTTCGTGCCTTCTGGCGCATTAGCAGCTTCAGATTCATCCGCTAAGAATGCTCTAATAACTGCGTGTGGACATGCGAACACACATTGGTTACATTGAATACATTTATCTGCTTCCCATTCAGGTACAAAGTTGGCAATTCCACGTTTTTCATAGGCTGTTGTGCCTTGAACCATTGAACCATCTTCTAAACCAATGAAAGCTGATACTGGAAGAGAATCTCCTTCTAGTCTATTAATAACGTCCGCAATATTCTTAACGAATGCTGGTCTTGTGTTATCAACTTTATCTTCTTCGTCAGTTAAATTAACCCATTCAGGTTTAACTGGCACTTGAACTAGGTGATTTCCACCTGCATCAATTGCGTCATAGTTAAGTTTAACGACTGCATCGCCTTTTCTACCATAACTCTTTAACGCATAATCCTTCATTAATTCATTTGCTTTTTCAAAAGGCATTAATTGTTCATTGAGTTTGAAGAATGCACTTTGCATAATAGTGTTTGTTCTTCTACCTAATCCAATTTCATAAGCTAAGTCAACTGCGTTAATGATATAAAACTTAATATTCTTTTCAGCTAATTGACGTTTTACTTTATTTGGTAAGAAAGCTTCAATGTCTTCAAGTGGTGTTTGTGTATTAAGTAAGAAACGTCCACCTTTTCTAATTCCTTTTAACATATCAAATTTTGTCAAGTAACCATCATTTGAACATGATACAAAGTGTGGGTTATTAACTAAATAAGTTGATTTAATAGGGTCTGGTGAGAAACGAACATGCATTCTTGTAGTACCACCAGCTTTTTTAGAATCATAAGATGCATAAGCTTGAGAGTAAAGTTTTGTGTTATCCCCAACAATCTTAACGATATTCTTAGAAGCTCCAACTGTACCATCACTACCTAAACCATAGAAAATAATTTCACTGGTAGAATCTGCAGTAACGTCGATTTCTTCACTAATATCAATCGAAGTGTGTGTAACATCATCATTAATCCCTACTGTAAAGTGGTCTTTTTGTTCACCTTTTAAGTTTTTATAAATCGCATTAACCATAGTTGGTGTTGTATCTTTAGAAGATAGTCCGTATATACCACCAATAATTAATGGTTGTTTTTCTTCCCCGTAATAAATAGATTTAACATCTAAATATAAAGGTTCACCAGTACTGCCTGGTTCAATGGTTCTATCTAAAACTGAAATTCTTTCAACAGTCTTAGGCATTTCATTTAAGAAATATTGTTTAGAGAATGGTCTATATAAGTGAACACTTAAAATACCCACCTTTTGACCTTTCTTATTTAAATAGTCAATAGTTTCTTTTGCTGTTTCAACAATAGAACCCATAGCAACAATAACATCTGTTGCTTCAGGATCACCATAATAAACAAATGGTGCATAACGTCTACCTGTTTCTTTAGAAATTTCTCCTAAATAGTAGTTAACGATATCAGGCACTTTGTCATAATGAGATGCTTGAAGTGTTCTAGTTTGGAAGTAAATGTCATCGTTTTGTGCAGTCCCTCTTGTTTTAGGATGCGCAGGATTCATTGCGTTATCTCTAAACTTTTGAATAGCTTCTTTATCAAGTAAACGATTGAATACTTCATAATCTAACACTTCAATTGTGTTTACTTCATGAGAAGTTCTAAACCCATCAAAGAAATGTAAAAATGGAACACTTGATTTGATTGCTGCTAAATGCGCAACCCCAGCGATATCCATAATTTCTTGAACAGAGTTACTTGCTAGTATCGCAAACCCCGTTTGTCTTGCTGCCATTACGTCTTGGTGGTCACCAAAAATTGATAGTGCTTGAGAAGCTAAACTTCTTGCTGCTACGTGAATAACTCCAGGTAATAATTGACCAGCGATCTTATACATATTAGGGAGCTTTAAAAGTAATCCCTGAGATGCAGTAAATGTGGTGGTAAGTAAACCCGCTTGTAATGATCCGTGCACTGCTCCTGCTGCGCCAGCTTCTGATTGCATTTCAACAACTTTAACAGGCATTCCAAACAAGTTTTTCTTACCTTGGGATGCCCATAAATCTACGTGTTGTGGAATTGGTGAAGATGGTGTAATAGGATAGATACCTGCTACTTCTGTAAATGCATAAGCCGCATAAGCACATGCTTCAGTACCGTCCATGGAGTGAATTTTCTTTTCTGCCATATTCTATAATCCTCCTTATAATTTCTCTTATTCTTTAAAAGAATATCCGCACTTGTCATTATAAAGTAAAAAGTCCCATAAATCAATATCGATTGGGACTTTTACCTTAATTCACCACATGGTTTATAACTTTTCTATTTTACTGTATTTAAATACTTCACCACAGCTTCAGCATTTGTTTTAGCACTAGCTTTCTTCCATACCTTTTCAACTATACCCTCTTCATCTATTATGAAAGTTGATCTAATCATCCCATCATATATTTTTCCATATAAATTCTTTTTCCCATAAGCCCCAAAGTATTTTGAAACCTTATGATCAGGATCGCTCAACAATGTAAAAGGTAAGTTATATTTTTCACTGAACTTAATATGACTATTAGAATCGTCTGGGCTAATACCATATAAGACAACATTCATATTATTAATTTCGTGATAATAATCTCTAAATGAACATGCTTGTGCTGTACAACCAGGTGTATCATCTTTTGGGTAAAAATACACCACGACCTTATTACCTAAATGTTCAGATAAACTATGTGTGTTTCCTTTTGAATCCAATAAACTAAAATCATTTACTTTCGTTCCTACTTCTAACATAATTGCCTCCTTATTTAACCGTCTTTTTAGCTTCTAACTTTAAAGTTTCGAATGATTCACTGCCCGTATAATAGGCAGCACCAAATCTAAATTGAACTTTTATATTTGTTTCATTCAATTTATCTTTAAACTGTTTAACCATTTCTGTCAACATAATCTCATGGATGTTCGCTAATAAAACAATATAACCATCGTCCCGTCCAACTGGATCTATCTTAAACGATTCATCTAAAAATTTTCCAAAAGCTTTCAAAACATCGTCAGGATAATTACCAATTAAGACAATATAAAGTATACTAACCGCTTTTAATTTTCCCTCATCTTTTTGTTTTGTTAATTTCTCATATTCTTTCACTATATAATCCTTTGTCAAAACATAGTACTTATTATCTAACTTTTGATGATATCGATAATCTATTATGTATAACCCAATAATTGATAATAAAATAAAACCTGTAAAAGATCCCGAAATAATAGCTGCATTGTATTGTTTTAACAGGATTAAAATAATCGTTAATCCTAAAAATAATATAAAGGAAATATAAAAACTTCTTTTCTTCATAACATCACCTAACTTATTATACATTATTTTAAAAAACAATTATAAAAAAAGGGATTGACTCCCTATTTTTTATAGATTAATAACCTCAAACTGTTTAAAATGACCAAAATAGTTGAACCCTCATGAGCCAATACACCAATTGGAATCTCTACCAAGCCAAAAATGTTT
>JAQUCY010000058.1 GCA_028685975.1 Acholeplasmataceae bacterium
CTTACGTTCATATTATGATTAACGGAAAAATCGTTTTAACTGGAAAACAAGATTTAATTGAAAAAATCGATAAGAATGGTTACGAATGGGTCAAAGAAGAACTTGGCATAGAATTCGAAGGTGAATAGTATGCCTGAAATCATTTTAAAAGACCACGTAATTAGTGGTGACATTATAGAAGGTATCACTTATGATGCACCAAAATTAATAGTTAGAGACAAGTTAGTTATAAAAGAACCAATTAAAATTACCCTTAAAGATGACGATAATGAAAATTTGGAAATAATAATTGGTAAATCAAGCGAAGTTAAATTTATATTAGAAGTAGCTAGTGAAGATCTTGAACCAAATAACTATAATTTAAAACTAACAGCTATGGATAATTCAAAAGTTTCTTATTTACTGATTAGCGATCTTAAGAGTGAGAAAGGGACTATTCACCATTATTTTGAAGCAAAAAGAGATTCTAGAGTTGAATTGATGGGTGGATTTGTTAGTAATAAATTAGATGCGAAAATGCAAGCAAAATTAACTGGTGAAGGCTCCTATGTCGGAATTAGAGCGGTTGCAGTAAGCTCATATGGTAATATCCAAAACATTGACATTGAACTTATTCATGCAGCTCAATACACCACTGGATTAATGCATAACATCGCTATTGCAAATGGAAATGGGAAAGTTATTTTGAATGGCGTTGAAAAGATTCTTAAAGGAATGAGTAAAGCTGATGCCTATCAAAATCTTAAAGGAATTATCGCTTCTGATGCTGCCATTATTGAAGTAAATCCAATCTTATTGATCGATGAACATGATGTAAAAGCAGGACATGGTGCAACAGTAGGTAAATTAGAAGAACATAGCATTTATTATTTAATGAGTCGAGGTCTTACACGTAAGGATGCTGAAAAACTAATGATTAATGGATTATTAACTCCATTAATTGATGCGATTACAGACCAACCATTAAAAGAAAGATTTGTAGAATTGGTGAATGAACGGTTATGATACTTGATGTAGAAAAGATTAGAAAGTTATTTCCAATATATGAAGAAAATCCTAATATTGTTTATCTAGATACAGCAGCATCTAGTTTAAAACCTACTCCAATGATTAACACCTTAAATCATTATTATCAAAAATTAGGTGTTAATATCCACCGAGGGGTTTATAAAATAGCTCATGAAGCAACAGATCTTTATGAAAATGCACGTACTAAATTGGCTGATTTTATTAATGCAAGCTATGAAGAAATAATTTTTACTAAAGGAACGACTAATAGTTTAAATATGGTTGCTAATCACTATCTGGATATTCTAGGACCCAACGATGAAATTATTACTTCAGAATTGGAACATCATTCATCTTTCCTACCATGGCTAAACGTATCACAAAAAACGCAGGCAAAATTAAATTTTATTGAGTTAGATAATAGTGGGAAAGTAACTGTTGAGGCTTTTAAGCAAGTTCTTAATCAAAACACGAAGGTTGTAGTTATCACAGCTGTTTCAAATGTTATGGGTAATAATGTACCAATCAAAGAAATGATTAGACTAGCACACGAAGTCGGTGCACATGTAATAGTAGATGCTGCCCAAGCTGCACCTCATCAGAAACTTGATGTTAAAGATTTAGATTGCGATTATTTAGCTTTCTCAGGTCATAAGATGCTCGGTCCGTCAGGAATAGGTATCTTATATATGAAATCCTCTTTAGCAAAATCATTCACACCAATTGAATTTGGAGGAGAAATGATTAACAAGGTTGCTAAAGATTCAATGACTTTTAAAGAAAGTCCTTATAAGTTTGAAGCAGGGACTCCAAATATTGCTGGAGCAATCGGACTTGCTGTGTCAATTGATTTATTAACCGAAATTGGCTTAGATAACGTTACAAAGCATGTAGATACTTTGTATAATTACACCATCGAAAAACTTAAAAATATCGAAGGTGTAAGAATATATAATCATAATAGCGATACCGGAATTATTGCGTTTAATATTGATGATATCCATCCTCATGATGCTGCAAGTATTTTTGATAAAAACAATATTTGTGTCAGAGCAGGACATCACTGTGCACAACTTATATTAAAGTGGCTTGGTGCTGAATCAACACTTCGTGCCTCGTTTTATATTTATAACGACTTTAGTGATTGTGATAAATTTGTTGAATCAGTCATTGAAGCAAGAGATTTCTTTAGAAAGTTTTAAGGTGATATAATGAATTTAAACCATTTATACAGAGCTGTTATTATGGAACACTATAAAAATCCATTACATAAAGGCTTAATAGAAGATCCGACTTATTTTACAGTCCATCTTCATAACCCTTCATGTGGGGACGATATGACGGTTCAAGTTAAGACAGACGGGAAACATATATTTGATATTAGACATGATGGAACAGGTTGTTCAATTTGTTGTTCAAGTGCTTCAGTCATGTCAGAAACATTAATTGATAAGGATATCGCTTTTGCACTTAAGGTGATTAATGAGTTTTATAATTTATTAATGGCGAAGCCTTATGACGAAACATTGTTAATTGGAGATGCACTAGCTTATGGCGGTGTTAGCCAATTTCCTGCGAGAATCAAGTGTGCCAGCCTAGCTTGGAAAGCACTTGAACAAGGATTAATAAGAGAAGGTGAAAACTCAAATGGATGATAATAAAAAGAAGATAGACGCGATTATTGGTGATTATCAATACGGGTTTAAAACAGAAAATAAACCAGTCATTAAACTAGATAAAGGTTTAAATGAAGATGTGATAAGAGCAATTTCTAAATATAAAAATGAACCAGAATGGATGTTAGAGTTTAGATTAAAAGCTTATGAAGAGTTTGTGAATAGACCTAACCCAACATGGGGACCTGATTTAAGTGGGATTGATTTTGATGATATTACGTATTTCATTAGAGCCTCAGAAAGAACTGAAACTTCATGGGATGAAGTTCCAGAAGAAATTAAAAATACGTTTGACCGATTAGGGATTCCTGAAGCTGAAAGAAAATTCTTTGGTGGGGTATCAACACAATTTGAAAGTGAAGTTGTGTATCATTCAACTCAAGAAGAACTTGAAAAAGAAGGTATTATTTTCTGTGATACGGATACAGCACTAAGAGAATACCCTGAATTAGTTAAAAAATACTTTGGAACAATTGTTTCATATGGCGATAATAAATATGCGGCACTAAATAGTGCTGTATGGAGTGGTGGGTCTTTCATATATGTACCAAAGGGTGTAAAAGTGAAAAAGCCACTTCAATCTTATTTTAGAATAAACAGTGAACAAATGGGTCAATTTGAAAGAACATTAATTATTGTTGATGAAGGTGCTAGTGTTAATTACGTTGAAGGTTGTACAGCACCGGTCTTTACTAAAGACTCATTACATGCTGCGATTGTTGAAATTGTGGTTCACGAAGGTGGACATTGTAGATATACAACCATTCAAAACTGGGCTAATAATGTTATTAACTTAGTTACAAAAAGAGCTTGGGTAGAAAAAGATGGACACATGGAATGGATTGATGGGAACTTAGGTTCTAATCTAAACATGAAATATCCTTCATGTATCTTGGCTGAAGAAGGGGCAAAAGGAACTACGATTTCAATTGCGTTTGCTTCAAAAGGTCAACACCAAGACACAGGCGCTAAAATGATTCATTTAGCCCCAAATACCACTTCAACGATTATTTCTAAATCCATCTCTAGAGGTGGAGGTAAAGTAAATTACCGTGGTAAAGTTGATTTTGGTAAAAATGCTAAAGGCGCTAAAGCACACGTTGAGTGTGATACAATTATCTTAGATGAATATTCTTACAGTGATACAATTCCGATTAATGTTGTGAAGAATAGTGATGTTTTCTTAGAACATGAAGCAACTGTTTCAAAAATCTCAGAAGACCAATTATTCTATTTAATGAGTAGAGGATTAACTGAAGAAGAAGCCACTGAAATGATTGTTATGGGCTTTATTGAACCATTCTCAAAAGAACTTCCAATGGAGTATGCAATTGAGTTAAATCAGCTTATTAAATTAGAGATGGAAGGATCAATCGGATAAAAAAATAAGGGTTCCCATTGGAAAACCCTTTTTTTATTTAAATGTGTAAGTAATACTACCTTTACCGTCTTTAGAAACTATTTTTGCATAAGCACCACTTAATATTGTCATAGTTGGTTGAATATGGCCAATATCCGCATCCATAATTATAGGAATATTTAAATCACCTAAAATATCTAAAGTTGCTTTATATTGATCTAAATCTAAGATTGGTGTAGCAGCCATTGGTCTACCAAAAACAATCCCTTTAATATTATTAAACCAGCCTACTTGTTTTAGTTGCCATAACGCACGTTTTAAAGCAAATACATTTAAGTCACAAGCTTCTAAAAACCAGATAACTCCATCTTTTTGATAGGTCTGAATAAATTCTTCTACCTTATCAAACACAGTTTTAGGATAAATCAATAACACATCTAAACAACCGCCTAGAAGTCTTCCTTCAAGCTTAATTTCGTTTTCACCCTTAAGGTTTTTCCATACTGTTTTTTCAGTAAGTGTATAGCTTTGAAGTGGGTCTGTTTGAATTGTCTCATAAGGTTCGTGTAATGGAAAACTATCCTGTGTTAAAGTATTTCCGCTAATAATATTAAAGGCATCTTTTAATGATTCATCCCATACATTCATTCCAAATTCAGTTACATTTTGACCATATATACTAACGGTATCTAATAAAGTATTCATTAAGAACGTAAGATTAGTGTTATCAGAATAACCCATAAAAAATTTAGGAGGGTAATGTCTTAATTCTTCAAAGTTAATATGAAGAATTATCTCCATCATCCATTCTCCACCGCCAACACTCCATATAAAATCAACATTAGGATTCTTATATAAATCCATAAAAGCTTGAGCTCTGGATTCTTTAGATGATGAGGCACCATTAAAGTAACCAAAAATATCGCCTTCGGATACTATTTTGTAACCAAGCAATTTAAATTTACTTAAGGCTGACTCCAATCTTGATTTATAAGGTTCAATGTTAGCACCAAAACTTGGGGCAAATATTCCGATAGTATTTCCTGGTTTAAGGAATTTTGGATATTTCATAGTATCACTCCTAACCCATTATATCACATCAAAATATGGTTATATTGAATAAAATACGGTATAATTAAGTAGGTGAAGTTTATGTACGGTTATTATATATTAATTAAAGGTATTACAAAACTTAATCCTTTTGAAAAAGAAACATTAATAGAACTATTAAATGATTTAATGGTGCAACCAGATGTCTCAATCCATAATGATATTTTGTTAGCTATTGATGTAGTAAGAAGTGATAATGATTGGAATGTCATCATTAATAATACCAACAGTGACTTTTATTCTGATTTAAGATTATACGAATCGAACCAATTTAACACAAAGAATCAGTTATTAACACATCTTCAAGAAACAATTGACAAACCAATTTTTACTAAAACTTATGTAAATGATAAAACTATTTTTTATGATGAAGTAAATAAGCATGTTACTGAAGATATGAAAAAAGAACTATTTAAATCTTTATACAATGATAAAGAATTCTTGCAATCAATAAAACTATATTTAACCTATAATCAGAATAAGTCAAAGGCAGCTAAAGAGGCAAACCTTCATCGAAATACATTAGAAAACAGACTTGATAAGTTTTATAAGATTACAGGATTTGATGTTAGAAAGTTTGAAGATGCAGCGTTTGTCTATGTTTTTCTAAGAAATTTATAAAAATATATTAAATAATAATGTGCACTTTGCACATTTTATTTTTTATAGATTAACGTTATAATGTAAGCGTTGACTAATCTATAATAAAAAGGAGAGAAATAATGGCAACTTTAAAATTAAGAAATATTAATAAGATTTATCCAAATGGTGTCCAAGCGGTTTTTGACTTTAATTTAGATATTAAAGATAGAGAATTCGTAGTATTAGTTGGACCTTCAGGTTGTGGTAAATCTACAACATTACGTATGATCGCTGGATTAGAAGAAATTTCATCAGGGGAATTACACATTGACGATTTAATCGTTAACGACGTTGCGCCAAAAGATAGAAATATCGCAATGGTATTCCAATCATACGCGTTATACCCTCATATGACGGTATATGATAATATGGCGTTCGGTCTAAAAATTAGAAAAATGCCTAAAAATGAAATTGACGTAAAGGTGAAAGAAGCTGCAGGTATTTTAGGGTTACTTCCATACTTAGACAGAAAACCAAAAGCTTTATCAGGCGGGCAAAGACAAAGAGTTGCGTTAGGTAGAGCGATTGTTAGAAATGCAAAAGTTTTTTTAATGGATGAACCTTTATCAAACCTAGATGCTAAACTTCGTGTTCAAATGCGTGGGGAATTAATTAAATTACATAACAGATTAGATACAACTACAATTTACGTAACGCATGACCAAATTGAAGCGATGACAATGGCATCAAGAATCGTTGTTATGAAAGATGGATACATTCAACAAGTTGGAGCTCCAAAAGAAATTTATGACAACCCATACAATATTTTCGTAGGTGGATTCATTGGAACACCTCCAATGAACTTCGTAGAAGGTGTTGTTAATAATGATGGTTACTTCACTAGTGGAGACTATAAGATAAAAGTTCCTGAAGGAAAACTAGCAATTATTAAACAAAACCGTTTCTTCGGTAAACCTATTGTTATGGGTATTAGACCAGAAGATATTCATGATGATCCAGTCGTATTTGAAACTTATCCAGAATCTGTTGTTACAGTTGAAGTTGATGTTGCTGAATTACTAGGTGCTGAAACCAACATTTATACGAACATTAATGGACACAACGTTGTTGCAAGTGTTGATGCAAGAGCAGACATCAGAATTGGTGACCATTTCAAATTGGCTTTAGATATGAACAAATCACATTTCTTTGATCCGGAAAGTGAATTAAGATTGGTTTATGACCAAAATT
>JAQUCY010000059.1 GCA_028685975.1 Acholeplasmataceae bacterium
AATCGCGGTTATCTTTATAATTGGAATAGGTGGTCATTATGCGATGCCTAATGGTGGATTCCCACTTTATAGAATTAACGGGAATATTGTTTATTTCCCTGCCATTGCGGTAGCGGCAATTATTGGTATCTTATTAAACTTGGTCTTACATATCCCAGAGTTTATTAAACATAGGAAAGAGAAAAAAGAAAATACATTATCTAATCAAGTAAAAGCCTAAAAAATAGGCTTTTTTCTTGAACATCCTGTATAATATTGTTTGAGGTATGTATATGATTAGATTAGGTAACCTAAATGATTTAGACAATATTATGAAAGTCATAACTCAAGCTCAAAAAAGAATGAAAGACGCTTCAATGACTCAGTGGCAAAACAATTATCCCAATTTAGAAATTTTAACTCAAGATATCAAGGAGAAAGCCTTGTTTGTTTATGAAGACAATGAGCAGATTGTTGGGACAATGAGTGTGTTTTCTTATGATTCGGTTTACGATTCAATAAAAGGTGATTGGTTGAATAATAACCCCTATAAAGTGATTCATAGAATTGCGATATCGGATAGTCATATCAATCAACATTTGACAGAAGAAATGATTAATTTTATTTTTAGTTATTTTCTAATCAATGATATTCGCATAGATACCCATCCCCTGAATAAACCAATGCTTAAATCCTTAGAGCGTCAAGGATTTTTATATTGTGGGATTGTTCATGTCAATACAGATAGTGATTCTTTAAGATTTGCCTATCATAAGCATATCTAACTAACATGTGTATTTAATATAATTGATTGTATTAGGGGGGATTGAATGTTAAAAGTTGGGTTTGTGTGTGTCCACAACAGTTTAAGAAGCCAAATAGCTGAGGCAATGTTTAACCATTATGGGAAAAGTATTGCTGAAGCATATAGTGCTGGTACTGAGACAAAAAATCAAATTAATCCAGATGCGGTTAGAATTTTAAAAGCATATAAGGGGATAGACATGTCACGACAAAAATCTAAACTCATCGATACATTACCTAAATTAGATATAAGGTTAACAATGGGGTGTGAAGTAGAATGTCCGACGGTATTCGCAAGATTTTACGATGTCTGGGACTTAGAAGACCCTACTGGTCAACCAGACAGCGCTTTTATTAAGACAATTGATTTAATTGAAACAAAAATTTTAAAGTTAATCAAGGAAATTAAAGCCGGCAAATATAATTAGCCCGTTTTTTTATTTGTGATAACTGTTTTTAGAATAAAAAATCTAAAATAGATATGTTATAATTAATTAGGGAGTGATTATATGAAAATATTAGTATCGGGTGGCTTGGGCTTTATTGGGTCTCATACCGTTGTTGAACTTTACAATGAGGGTCATGAAGTTGTCATCGTGGACGATTTGTCTAACAGCCAAATTAGGACTTTAAATTTATTAGAAAAAATTACAGGTAAAACAATCCCATTTTATATGTTGAATTGTACCGACATGGATAAAATGGAAGTGATTTTTAAATCACATCAATTTGATGGGATTATTCACTTTGCAGGTTATAAAGCGGTTGGTGAATCAGTTAGTAAACCCTTAGAATATTATTTTAATAATCTAGGCTCAACCATTCAGCTTTCTAGACTTGCGATAAAATACCAAGTACCAAAGTTTATCTTTTCATCTAGTGCTACCGTATATGGAGATCAAAAATCACCATTTACTGAAGATATGCCACTAGGAATTACGACAAATCCTTATGGTGAATCAAAAGCAATGAATGAACGAATCTTAACAGATGCGACTTTAGCGTATCAAGGTTTTAATGTGGTTTTGTTAAGATATTTTAATCCTATTGGTGCTCATACATCAGGTTTAATTGGCGAACTACCTTCAGGAATTCCTAACAACCTAATGCCTTATATTACCCAAACTGCTAAAGGTAAAAGAGAAAAACTTTATGTGTTCGGTAATGATTACGATACCGTTGATGGGACAGGCGTTAGAGACTATATTCACGTGGTCGATTTAGCTAAGGGTCATGTAGCAGCTTTAAACTATAATCATGAAGGCATTGACACTTTTAATTTAGGTACGGGTAAAGGTACTAGTGTTTTAGAAATTATCAAGGCCTTTGAACGAGTTAATCAAATTAAACTAAATTATGAAATAACAGGTAAACGCCCTGGAGATATTGCGACTAGTTTTGCTGATTGTAGTAAAGCTAAAAAACTGTTAGGTTGGGAAGCTAAACTGACAATTGATGATATGGTTAGAGATGCTTGGAACTTTGAAAAGAGACTCTAGTGAAAAGATTAATTCATGTTCCTGATTATCAAAATAGTATCTTAAATATATCTGCAAGCATCTTAAACCATTATGGTGTATCAACAGAGTATAAAACCTTAAAGATATTAGATCAAGAACTCGAGAAGGATTATAAACATGTCATATTAATGGTGTTAGATGGGATGGGTATCAATATATTGAACCATAACTTATCAAGTGATGCTTTGTTAAGAAAGAACCTAAAAACAACCTTAACCAGTGTCTTTCCACCAACTACTGTAGCTGCAACCACTGCAATGCTGTCAGGGTTACCACCTATTAGTAGTGGTCATTTAGGATGGACTCAGTATAATCAAATTGATGATTCTATTACAACGGTTTTTTTAAATACAGATTACTATTATCCAAATAAAGTATTAACACATAACCTCCAAAGAGATTCATTGAGTTATATTAATATAGTAGATCAAATAAGAGAAATAAACCCTGATCTTCATTTAGAAACATTGTTTCCTTCATTTAAAGTAAATGGTCATGAAACATTTAATGATGAACTAAACAGGCTATTAATGATTACCAAAGGTAATAAATCATTTAGTTATTGTTACTGGACTGAACCTGATTCAACCATTCATGAAGCGGGAACTACTGGTTTAAAGACAAAACAGATATTAAATGCCCTAAATACATCTTATGAACGTTTCTTAAGAGAAATCGGTGAAGATGTTTTAGTTATCACTACAGCTGATCATGGATTAATTGATGTTGAACCAGTTCTAATTTATGAGTATAAAGATTTTTTAGACACATTAAGAATGTTCCCTTCCATAGAACCAAGAGCAACTTCTTTCTATGTTAAAAAAAACCAGGATGAGTTATTTAAAACCTTATTTAACCAATACTTTGGAAAAGATTTTGTCCTATTATCTAAAAAAGAAATTTTGGAGTCTAATTTGTTTGGTTATGGTAAACCACATGCTAAGATAGAAGCGTTTATTGGGGATTATTTTAGTATCGCTAGCAACAACAAAATGTTTCAATTTTTGAAGACAAAACCATTTAAAGCACATCATGCCGGTTTAACAAAAGAAGAATTAGAAGTACCGTTAATACTGAATAAATAGTTATTTCGTGTTATAATATAATGTGAAAGTAGGAGATTCAATGTCATTACAAGAACAAAAAAGATATATTGGCGAAAAAGTCCAAGTTAAAAATGAAAAAAATTTAGGCGTTATCACAAGAGTTGATGATGAAAGAGGCCTAGTTTATGTGCAGTTTAAACGTATGCGTGAAGTCGGATATCCTTACCCTGAAGCATTTGAACAAGGGTATTTATCCATGAAGGTCTCAAAGAAATAACGTTTTTTAAAGGTTATTTTTTATTATTAAGACAATGATTAATATCTATATTACTGAAACGCTTAATAATGCAGAAACATATTTAAATAATTTAGATGAGACCTCACAAAAACGTATTAAAAACTTTAAATCACCACTTCATCGTGCTCAAAGAATAACAGGTGACCTCTTATTGAAAGCAGCATTAAGAAAAGAAGGCTATTTGGATTATAAAGTAATTTATACCCCCAAATTAATGTTAGAAAATAATATTGCCTATATTTCAAAGAGTCATAGTCATAATTATGTGATGGTCGTGATTACCAATGAGTTGGTGGGGTGTGATATTGAGTTGGTTAAAGAAGTAAAAATTCAAAAGAAAGTTTTAGCCGAGAGTGAATTAGAAATCTTTAACGAATCAGAAGATAAGAATGTTACCTTTATGCGTTATTGGACCGCTAAAGAAGCCTATATTAAATATTATGGTGGTTTGGTAAAACCTTATAAAAATATTATTTTTAACATTGCCCACCAAGAATCATCTGTTTGGTATGGGACAATTGATGATTTATATTGTTTTCAGACTGGATTTAATGGCTATGTTATTTCTACAGTTACAAAATCAGTAAAACAAATTAATTTTAATTATTTAACGATAAATGAACTTTTATACTAGGTAGGTAAAACAATGAAATTCATTAAGATTATAATGATTGTCTTAACACTTGGTGCCCTTGCGGGGTGTGAAGTAAGCGGCAATTTAGATTATAGTGACTTTAAGAACCGCCAAGTCACCAAGACGAATGCTATGGAACAAATAGAAGGAACATACTATATTTATATCTATAGTAATGGGTGTCAATACTGTGATGAAATAAAACAAGATGTATTAAGTTATGCTGATAAGGGTTCTGTTAAACTCTATTTATATAACTTTTCTTCTTACCCAGTTGAAACAACTTCTGATCCAATGTATTCAAATGTTGGTGCTACCTCAATGTTAAGTGTTAGAGTTTATGGGACTCCAACTTTATTTAAAGTGGTCGATAACATCATCACAAGCCAATATATCGGCTATAATCAAGTTAGAGATCAACTAAAATAAAAAAACGCCTTAAAGAGCGTTTTAGTGGTTATTTTGGTACAGCCTCGGGGGATCGAACCCCGGACCCACAGATTAAGAGTCTGTTGCTCTGCCTACTGAGCTAAGGCTGCAATTCATGCTTAATTATATTAACACAGTTATTTTTAAAAAACAACCTTTTTAGATGAGATAAATAGGTTTATTTAGATAGGAAGTAAGAAGATGGATATTATTTTAAATTATAAACCTCAAGATGATTTTGAAGTTAGTGATAAAGCTTATATGATTCGTGCCTATGAATTATTTAAAGAAAAACTCTATTTTCGCCAAGAGTTTTTTCATTTTACTGCCTCAGGTATTGTTTTCAACCAAGCTAAGACAAAAGTCCTATTAATTTATCATAAGATTTATGATAGTTGGGGATGGATGGGTGGTCATATGGATGGAGAATTTGATTTTAATTATGTAGCCTTAAAAGAAATTAAAGAAGAATCAGGTTTAAAAAATGTTGATTTCATCACTAAAGATCCGATTAGTATTGAAATACTACCAGTATGGATGCATTATAAAAATGGAGGTGTGATATCCTCTCACCAACATTTTAATGTGTCATTTGCTTTTGTCGCTGATGAAAATGAATCTTTAGAAGTTAATACCCTTGAAACCAATGGAGTCAAATGGGTTGATATCGGTGATATAGATAAAGTTGTTAGAGAAGTAGACATGTTACCAATTTACCATAAGATTATTAATCGGGTGTTAAAATGAAGTTAGTGATATTTGATTTAGATGGAACTATCTTAGATACGGTTAAGGATTTAACGAATGCAGTAAACCATCTCTTAAAACAATTAAATAGACCATTAATAGAAGATAATCAAGTCAAAGCTTATTTAGGTCAAGGCCCTAAATATTTACTTGAACATGCATTACATGAACCTTTAGAAGGCGAACTATTTGATAACTACTACCGTATTTATAATGATTTTTATCAAGCCCATCAATTGGATTACACCAAACCTTATGAAGGGATTTATGAAGTCTTAAAAACGTTAAAAGAATTAGGTTATTTATTAGCGGTTGTTTCAAATAAACAAGAGCCTGTCACCAAAAGTTTAATGGAAAGCCTATTTCCTAATACCTTTGATGTGGTTATCGGAACCTCAAAGACAAATCTTCCTAAACCTAATCCAACCATGGTATTAAAGGTAATGAAAGCATTAAATGTCACTAAAGAAGATACTATTTATATTGGTGATACCCAAACTGATATGAAAACTGCGATTAATGCAGAGTTAGTAAAGATTGCTGTATTGTATGGCTTTAGAACAAAAGAAGATCTAATTCCTTATGAACCAGAATATTTTGCTAGAACACCATTAGAAATACTAGATATCATTAAAACGATTAAATCATAAAGTCTTATTGCACTGTCTAAATTATCCTATATGATATAATTCAAGTTAGTAAGGGAGGCTACTATGAGAATATTGGGAAATATTATTTGGTTTTTATTAATTGGGTGGGTAGCCTGGTTATCTTGGATTATTGCTGGAGTGTTGTGGTGTGTGACCATCATAGGAATTCCGTTTGGGATTCAAGCCTTTAAGATGGCAGGATTAGTTGTTTTTCCGTTTGGAAAAGAAGTTCAAATCAATTTTGATCGTCATCCGATTGCCAATATCATTTGGTTGTTGTGCTTTGGCATTAGTATGGCAATAAGCTTTTTTGTAATAAGTATAATCTTTGCCATAACAATCATTGGCATTCCCTTTGCCAAACAAACATTTAAATTATCAAAGTTATCGTTAGTACCATTTGGGGCTAATGTAGTTTAATCAAAAAAAACTGCCAGTGCATAGACTGAACCCTATTTAGTGTAAGTTAATAAAAAACTAAAAGACGAAAAAATTATATTTTTAAAACACTTCTTTATATAATGAATATAAGGAGGTGTTTTTTTATGGCTAGTAAAAGTCAAAAGTTTAATAATTATACTAAAGAGTTTAAAGAGAAAGTCATTTTAGAGAAAATTATCAAGGAAGATAGTTATACGTCTTTATCTCGCAAGTACAACATTCCCGATGGAACAATTCGCACATGGATTCGACAATTCAATACTAATGGCGGTGAAATCATAGAGAAACCTCGAGGGAGGCAA
>JAQUCY010000060.1 GCA_028685975.1 Acholeplasmataceae bacterium
CCGATTGTTCCGGCACCACAATGCGTAGAAATAACTGAACCTGCAGAAGATTCTATTAAATGTTCTACTTTTACTCTTTCTTCAACCTTTTCACGAATATAAGAGGCATATTTAGGTACTATACTATGTGTAATGAAAACAAATTCAGGATCTAATTTTCCTTGTTCATAGATTTCAAAGAAATCATCTAGCATGCCATCAATTGCACGGCTCATTTTACCAGCACTCTTCTTATATAAACCTAATGTACCATCAGTCATCTTAATTTGAGGCTTTATTTTAAGTACTGAACCAATCACTTTTGAAAGACTACTACATCTTCCACCTTTGTAAAGGTAATCGAGGGTTGGAATAACAAATTGGGTATGTTGTTTCGGGATTAATTTTTCGACTGCAATTTTAATTTCTTTAGCACTCATGCCTTGGTCTCTATACTTAACTGCTTTTAGCATAAGTATCGCAATCGCCCCACTTAGGACACCACTGTCAACTACTTCTACACGGCCTTCTTCATAATCTAGACTAGCCACATAGGCATTTTGAAATGTGGATGATATTTTTGAACCAATCGTTAAACAAAACACATCATTGCCTGCTTCAATAATCGGATCAAATGCTTGTTTCCACTCTGCTGGCGCAATTGATGCAGTTTTAGGTAAGATACCTAATTCTTCCACTTTTTGATAAAGCATTTCAGTGGTCATATCTATTCCATCTTGGTAAGTATCACTACCAAATGATATATGAAATGGTAAAACTTGAATCTCATGTTTTTCAATTAACTCTTTTGGTAAATCCATTGCTGAATCTGCTATAAAAACTACTTTTTTCATATGTTCTCCTCAAATTGTTCTAATATATTTTCTAAACCTATTTTTTTATTGACCGACGTCAAGACAACCTTTGTGTTCTTGAAATATTCTTTAAATCTTTTTTTTGCTGATGCTGTTTCTTTCTGGTTAAGCTTATCTATCTTTGTTGCAACAACAACTATCTCATGATCGAAATGTGTCAAATACTCATACATTAAACGATCATCTTCAGTTGGACCAATCTTATAATCTACTAACAACAATACTTTTTTTAAATTAGATCTACCTAATAAGTACTCTTCAATCATCGCTTCAAATGATGCAATGGTAGTTTTACCTCTATTTGCATACCCATAACCTGGCGCATCAACTAAATAAAAAATATCGTTAATTAAATAAAAATTAAGTGTAATTGTTTTACCAGGATTTTGACTAGTTCTAGCGAGATTTTTACGGTTGGTTATATAGTTAATTAAACTGCTTTTTCCAACGTTACTTCTCCCTAGTAATAAATATTCACTTTTGTTGTCTTGGGGAAAATGAGTTAAGTTTGTCCCACTAATAATATACTCTGCTGTTTTTATCATACTATTCATTATAAATGATATTCTCATTTATTTCTATAAGTTTGTGATATTTGCGTAAAAAAAGAGGCGTGAACCTCTTTTATTAAACTTATGCGAAGATTTGATCAATGACATCATCAACATTACTAATAGGAACTATTTCTAGATGATCTTTAACTTCATTTGGAATATCATCAATATCGCGGACATTTTCTTTTGGAATAAAGATTTTCTTTAAACCACTTCTATGTGCTGCAATACTTTTCTCTCTTAATCCACCTATTGGTAATACATACCCTCGTAATGTAATTTCACCAGTCATTCCAATGTCTCTTCTAACCTTCTTACCAGTTGCAGCAGAAATAATTGCACATGTCATCGTAATACCAGCTGAAGGACCGTCCTTTGGAATGGCACCTTCTGGGACATGAATGTGAAAATCATTGTCTCTAAAGACCGAATCATCAATGCCAAATCGCTTAGCGTTCGCTTTAACATATGACAATGCGGTATCTGCAGATTCTTTCATGACATCACCTAATTTACCTGTTAAGTGTAATACCCCTTTACCTGGATAGTAGTTTACTTCAATCATGAGTGTATCTCCACCAAACTGAGTATAAGCTAGACCAGTCACTACACCAACTTGGTCAACAGTATCAGCTAAATTGTGAATAAAGATTGGTTTACCTAAATAGTATGTTAAATTTTCTATTGTAACATCAACTTTTTTATCTTTTTTAATTAAGATATCTTTAATTCCTTTTCTAACTAAAGTCCCAACTAACCGATTAATTTGACGTACGCCTGCTTCTCTAGTATACTTTTGAATCATTTCATAAATGACTTCGTCCGTTACGGAAAATTCTTCAGGTTTCATACCATGAATTTCTAATTGTTTTGGAATTAAATGTTCTTTGGTAATATTGAATTTTTCAAATTCTGTATAACTCGTCAATTCAACAATTTCCATACGGTCACGAAGTGGTGCCGGAATATTTTCTAAATAATTTGCTGTAGTAATAAATAATACTTGAGATAAATCATAAGTTTCTTCTAAGTAATTATCACTAAAATGAGCATTTTGTTCAGGATCTAATACTTCTAACATAGCACTGGCTGGGTCACCCTTATAATCAGATGCCATCTTATCGATTTCATCAAGTAAGAAAACTGGATTAATCGTCCCTGCATCTTTCATTCCTTTTAAAATACGACCAGGTAATGCACCAATATAAGTTCTTCTATGACCTCTAATTTCAGATTCATCTCTAACACCACCTAAAGATTGTTTAACAAACTTTCTCCCCAGTGAGTCAGCAATCGAAATCGCTAATGAAGTTTTTCCTGTTCCTGGTGGCCCCACTAAACAAAGAATTGTTTGAGGATTTTTACCAGTTTTAATTCTTACTGCCAAATATTCAATTATGCGATCCTTTACTTTTTCTAACCCATAGTGATTTTTATCTAAAGCGTTTTGAACTTTCTTTAAATCCTTAGAGTCCCTACTCTTTTTATGCCAAGGTAAAGCTACTAAGAAGTCTAAATACGTTTTAATGATACCCGATTCAGCCATCATTGGACTCATAGATGAATATCTTGCAAGTTCTTGAAGTGCTTTTTCTTCAACTAGTTTAGGCATTTTAGCTTTTAAGATAAGTTCACGAAGTTCATCAACTTCATCCTCTTTCTTCGCTTTATCACCTAATTCATTTTGAATAGCGCGCATTTTTTCTCTTAAATAGTATTCTTTTTGAGATTCATCAATATTCTTTTTAACTTCTTCATTTATTTGTTGTTCAAGACTTGATACCATTTTTTGTCTAGCAATATCTTCTAAAATGTATTGAAGACGTACATTTAAGTTGGGTTCACTTAAATATTTATATTTATCCATTTCATTGCCTTTAAGGCCAAAAACAATCGTATCTGCCATTTTTTCGGTCGTAACACCACCTTGAGCAGTTCTTAAGATTTCTTGTGGGTTATTTAATACAACATTCGAATTAGCGATTGTTTCAGTCATCACCATTTTCGTTAAAGTGGCTTCTTTATCGAAATCATCTGAAACACTTTCTACTTCTTCATATTCAACAACGAAAAATGGATTGGTTAAAAAATACTCAACGACTTTGATGCGTTTTATAACGTTGAATTTTGCTTTAATATTTCCATTCGGTAGTTTAACTTTCATTGTAACTTTGGCTAAAACACCATATTCTTCAATATCGGTTGGCGTTGGATTTTCAATTAATGGATTTTTTTGTACTAAGATAATAATATGATTATCAAATGTATTTTCTGCTTCATCTAATGCTTTGAATGAGATTTGTCTACCTATATCACTTCTAAAATCATTATTAGGAATTGGTACGATACCTCTTACAGCTATTGCTGGTAAATTATTTGCCATGAAATCACCTCTTTATATTTATATTTATTGTAGCACAACCTTGTTTAATTTGCAATCATTAAGCATGAGTGCCAAAAAGTTTATAAAAGGACACAAGTTTGTGTCCTTTAATTATACCTCAAATTAATTAAACCTCTTTTACGTTTGCTTCTAAGTAATCGATTGTTTTACCAAATCTGACTTCATTAATAATAACATCTTCAGTTAATTGTTCTTTGACTGCTTTAGCATCCATGTTGTACATTTGAGCTATTTCACTGTATTTAGCTTCTTTTTCTTCATCAGTTACTTCGAAAGCTTCTTTTTGACTAATAGCATCAATCACAAGACTAGTTAATACTCTTTCTTGAGCTTGACGTGCTAAATCCTCTTCAAATTGTTCTAATGTTAAACCACTAAATTGAACATACATTTCTAATTCAATACCGTATTGTTTTGCTTGTTGTTCAATAGATTGACGCATGTTCTTCTTTTCTGTATCGATCATTTCCATAGGGATATCAACTTGAGCATTATCTACTGCAAATTTAACTGCAGAACCAACAATTCGATTCTTTTCAGAGGTTTCTTTGTTCTTTTCTAAAGTTGCTTGAATATCTGCTTTTAATTCACCAACTGTATTAACCCCTTTGCGTTTTAATCCAGCGACGAAATCATCTGTTAACTCTTCCTTAGTTTCAACTTTAATTTCATGAAGTTTAACTTTAAAAACTGAATCTTTACCTTTTAAATCTTCAGAATGATAGTTTTCAGGGAAAGTTACTTTAATATCTCTTTGTTCACCGGCTTTCATACCAATTAGTTGCTCTTCAAATCCAGGGATAAATTGGTTTGACCCAATCTTTAAAGAGTAATTCTCACCTTTTCCACCTTCAAAGGCAACTTCACCAACAAATCCTTCAAAATCAATAATGGCTGTATCACCATTTTCTAAATCACCAGATTCTTTTGGTTGCAATTCAGCGTTTCTTGATAGTAAATTGTCAATTTCTTGATTAACTTCTTCATCAGTCACTTCTAAGTTACGTTTTTCAACCTCAACACCAACGTATTCCCCTAAAACAACTTCAGGTTTAATCGGGAATGTCAAGCTTATTTCGAAGTTTTCAGTACGACTTATTTTTGCCACATCAACATCAATCTTAGGGTCGCCCACGATTGTAACTGATTTTTCTGTAAATACTTCATCATACAAGTGACCTATAACATGGTTTAAAGCATTTTCATAAAGTGATTCAACACCAAATTTTGCTTCATAGATGTTTCTTGGGACTTTGCCTTTTCTAAAACCGTCTACTTCAACATTAGGTTGAACATGTTGAAAAGCGTGATCCAATCCATGATTAAAATCATGAGGTTCTACTTCAAAAGTAAACTTAGCATAATTAGTTCCTATTTTTTCAAATTTCATATATATTTCCTCCATAATCTTTCATATTATATCACAATGTCTTGTTGAAATGTAACTATTTCACTTAAATAAGTTATATTCAACCTTCGAATATCTTTTTTATATAAATCATTGTATAATTTGAGTAATTAAGACTTCCTTATAGTAATATTAAGGTAGTAAGGGATTATTAAAAAGATAAAAAATATTTTATCTATTAGTTGGGGTGGGGACCATGAAAATTATTAATAAGATCCTAATGTTTTTCTTGTATGGAATATTTTTGTTCTTGTTCTTGGGTTTCCTGGCTTATTCCACTGATTTACATATAGGAAACTATTCTTCTAGACACACAATTAATCATTTCTTAAAAACTACTGAAAACACTTTAAAAGAGTTTGTTTTTAATATAAATGACACCCCCTATGTCAGAAACATATCAATCTCAAAAGATGATACTGAACGTGTATTAAATGGAACTTATGTTGCCCTTATTACATTCGATAATACCGAATTTGATTATTTAAATTCAATCACACTTAATAATATCAAGTACACTGATTTTTTTGAGCTACCTCATGATAAATATCTTGTAATAATGATAAAATTAGGAGTTTTTTTTACTGAAGATGAAACAAGTAAAACCATTAATTTAACCAGTTATGAAGTTAATGGAAAAGTTTACAACACTTCGTTATCTACAATTGCATTTAGAGAGATAAACTATGATATCGTTGATTCAAAGAAAGAAAGTGTAGTTGGCATTCAAGTTAAAGTTTCAAACACATTTGGATCAAGGGCTATTTCTTGGGGAAGTGGCATAATTTTTAAAAAAGTTGAACTGTCCTCTGGTTTTGGCGGTTTGAATAAAATATATGAATATTATATTCTTACAAATGCACATGTTGTAGATGGCGGAAATGAATACATTATTCATTATCAAAACCAAACAAATACCTATCCGAAATACCCAAAGGATAAAGTAGAGTTGATAGGTACTTATACAGTAAATACTGATATTGCAATATTAAAACTCACAACTAGGCAAAATAACATTAAAGCGCTTAATGACGCTCAGTTTGAAACTAAAGTCCCTGTTGAAATTAGAGAGGGTCAAGTGGTTTTCGCTATAGGTTCTCCTGTCAATGAAGATGGTGGTTATGACTTCAATAACACAAAAGAAGGCATTATTTTAGATGTCCATACCAATGTCTATATAAAAGATGATAAGGATTTATGTATTAATGGATGTGAATCATTTCAAACAAGTGCCATGCAAGGTAACGGTTCGAGTGGTGGTGGTATTTTTAACGCACTTGGTGATTTAATAGGTTTACATTTTGCTGCAAACCTACAAAACGGAACTGCTAGTGAAATCCCTATGTCAATTGTTTTAATAGCCATAGATGATATCTTAAGTAAAGAAATGATTAAACAAGGAAAAATAGGTTTATATGTTCCTTCCTATACATATTTCTCTTTTTTAAATTAAATACTAACATTAAAATTATACAAAAAGGACCGTAAAGTCCTTTGAAGAAAACTAATTCTTCATTTCTTTACAGTCCCTTTTGTATATATCAACTTAAAACTAAGCAAC
>JAQUCY010000005.1:0-15971 GCA_028685975.1 Acholeplasmataceae bacterium
GCAATAAATGCAATTGTTAAAAATAAAACTCCTTTTAACAATTGTTTCTTTTGTTTCTTTGACATATTATTTTGTCCTCCTTATGTCGTTATACTTTAATTTTAAACAAAAAAAAGACCTAAAAAGGTCTTGTCAAGTCAAAATCAAAATTTGTTTTTTTTATATATATAAATATATATAATTTTTTTTAAAAAATCAGAATAGTACAAATTCTCAACTAACTTTTAAATATATATTCATTATTTTTTCCCAAATAACCTCGATTATTAAAGGGTTTAAAATATTGCTTAACTGGTAATCAGTGAAAAATTGATCTTTAAGTTGTTTAAAATTGTTTTTCTTATTAATAAATCTTGGCAAAAAATAATTATAGTAATTAATGGCATGATCTCCTTTGCCATATTTTTCTTCAAAAACAGTCTTTTTAATCTTATTTTTTGAGTATTTCTTTCTTGAACTTAAGTAATAGAGTTTGTTAATGTTTACGTTGTAACTGTGCGATAAACTCTTTAAACTTTGTGTTTCTTTTTGCAAAATTGTTCACTTCCCCTCATCTCCACCAAAATAAAATCAATGATAACGGCTTTGTAAAGCCGTTTTTTCATTGTTCATCGGGTTTAATCTTTCATATCAAGACTACAAAGTAGGCGTCAAAAATTATCTAAAAAAACTGAAGATAAATGATACCTTTGATAAGTCTTTATAGCATATGGCTAAGTGATACAATACTATGATGCTATAATCAAGTTAAGAAAGAGGGCGTTATTGTGAATAAAATAATTTTAATTTTATTTGTTTTTATGCTAAGTTTAATCTTAGCTTCATGTAAAAATGACGACAATGTTTTAAGGGTAGGGATGGATCTAAGATATCCACCATTTGAAACCAGTACCACTAATAATGAACCTATCGGTATCTCTGTTGATATTGCTAATGCCTTTGGAGAATATTTAGATATGAAAGTAAAGATTGTTCCAATGGCTTTTTCTAATTTGATTATCGCACTACAAAGTGGTGAAATTGATGTTGTTATTGCATCTATGAGTATAACAGAGGAAAGAAAAAATAGTGTGGATTTCAGTGAACCATATTTTTATTTCAAAATAATTTCGTTATTGAATAAAGATTTTGCAACCATTAATAATTTAAATGAGGATTCAACTGTTGAGGAATTGCTGGCAATAGAAAATGCTTCATATATCGGAATGGCTTCTCAAGTTTCCTCTACAATACCAGAAAGTTATGGTAAAGAAGTTAAGAAAGTAACCAGCCTTGCGACTGCTTTTGAAGAAGTTTCTCAAGGAACAAGTGATGTTTCATTAATGAGCGCATCACCTGTTGTTAGTGGACATAAGGGGTATCGTGATACAACTATTATTATGTGGGATCCGTTTGTAGCAAGTCCTATCGGGATGGCATTTAAAAAGGGTAGTGATTTAACAGAAAAGGCTAATACCTTTATTGCTACCTTCAACTATGAAGGTGGATTATATGATCAACTTAGAATTAAATGGAACCCTACTATTATAGAACTTTTGGAGCGTTATGACCTTGATTTCTACATTAAAGAATAACAAATACATTAATATTGTTTTAGCAGGTCTTACAATAATACTTCTACTACTCTTTGTCATTTTAAGACAGACTAGAACATTCAATTTTAATTCCTACCTTATTTATACTAAACCGATCTTAAGCGCATTATTAAATACGGCTTTAGTCTCAATTATTTCATTATTTGGTAGTTTAGTATTCGGTTTTATCTTTTATTTGTTATCCAAATCAAAGATTAAGTATTTTAATTATTTGGTTGCGTTCTTTAGAGAAATAATTTATGGTACACCATTACTGGTTTTAATTGTTGTTACAGCATTTTTAATTGGACCAGCCTTTGGTTCTAAAAATAGAACTGTCCTTGGGGTGATTGCTTTAATCACTTACATGACACCATATATGATGAATGTTTTTCAATCTGCTATTTCTAGTATTTCAGAAGAACAGTATTTAGCCATTGATTTATTTGGTTTTTCAAGTTTTGATAAGTATCGATATATCATCATTCCTCAAGTTATTCGAGTCTTAATGCCACCAATGATGAATAACTTCTCTTTAATAATAAAAGGAAGTGCTCTTTTAAATGTTCTGGCCTTTAATGAACTTTTTTATCAGATTTCTGTTATTCAACCTAATACATTTGCTTATTTAGAAGGTTACCTTATCATGTGGGCGCTTTATTTGGTGATAACTATCCCACTTTCAATGCTTTCTAAATATATTGAAAGGAAATGGAGCTCATGAAACTTGTTATCAATAATTTAAGTCATCGTTATGATGTTGAAGTTTTAAAAGACTTATCTATTCATTTAACCAACTATAACTGTATTGCCATTATTGGCGTTAGTGGTAGTGGTAAATCAACTTTAATCAGGATTATGTCTGGGTTAGAAAAACCGACTAGTGGTTCTGTTATTATTAATGATTTAGATGTTTTTAGTAATGAGCATAAAAAGCAAGTTGGTTTTGTGTTTCAACATCACAATTTATTTCCCCATTTATCATTGATCAGAAATATTACTTTGATATTAGAAAAAACTAGAGGATACACCAAAAAAGAAGCTTATGACATTGCATATGACAATTTAGTAAAATTACATCTAAAAGATCAAATAAATAAACTTCCAAAAAATGTTTCTGGTGGACAAGCCCAAAGAGCTTCAATTGCCAGAGCGTTATCTATCAACCCAAAGATTATATTTTTAGACGAACCAACCAGCGCACTTGATCCCATTCTTACAGACGAGGTTTTAAGCGCAATTGAAGAGTTAAGAGATATTGGTAAAGATTTCATTTTTGTAACACACGTGATGAGTTTTGTAAGAGATTTTGCGGATTATGTTCTTTTTATGGATCAAGGAAAAATAGTTGAACACGGTTTACCTACTATTTTAAACAACCCTAAAACAAGCGAATTAAAAGCTTTCATGGCGAAAGTGAGGTAAAAATCATGCATGATTTAATTAAAACAGTTTTATTAACTAATAGTAGTCAAATGGGTTTTAATTGGATATATAATAGAGCGTTTTTATTAGGTTATAGTAAAGACCATGAAATGTTAATGCAAAAACCCAACTCAAAACATTATCATGAAAATAAACCATCTTATAACTCGTATCCAAATAGTAAATTAGGGGATAATACTCTGCAAGGCCAAATTTTAAAATGGTTGTACGATGATTGGAAAGAACATGAATCCTATACTACAACAAATTATAAAAACTTATTATTAAAACACTTTATGCCTGGTGGACTATATAGTGGCTATGTTGAAAGTTTTGGTAATAAGTTAGTCTTAAATGCTTTAAATGAAAAGTTTAATTTAGGTGAAGTTCTTATGGACGATGATCAATTGGTTGGGTTTATCCCTTTAATTGTTGCCATAGCACTAAACAAACCATCAAACGAAGCTTTGAACTTAACTTATGTACTAACGAATAATCCCCATTACAAAAACTATTTTGAAGCGATTACGTTATTATTAGATAAAGGAAAAGAAAAGTTAGTAGAGGCAATCAGTTTAATGCCACGAGAGCATCAAGAAAAAATTAAAAATGCCGTTAATACTAACAATGCTAAAGATTTTATCAAAGACGCACATGATCTGGCTTGCTCAATTAATGTAGCAATGCCAATTATCTTTTATCTATATAATAAACATCCGAAATTAATTGATGCTTTAAATGAAAATGTTATATTAGGTGGAGCTAGTGGCGATAGAGCTTTATTGTTAGGATTATTGTATTATCCAAGTGATTTACCTAAAGAGTGGTATAGTTATCTAAAGTAAGTTATACAAACGTAAAACAGTCTAATTTTAGCCTTTTTACTAAATATTATTTATAATATATAGTAATTATTTCAATAAGATATCTCTTTTCTTCTCTCACTGATTATTTTTAATCCCTTTAATAGTAATTTTAGTTCGCTTGCCTCATAGCCCCCTCCACTTATTTGAATTGGTCATTTGAAATCTGTGAAGTTTAGTTTGTTGATTAATAACCAACTACCATATTCATCTTCATAATATATTTTTAACTGTTTCCTGTTTTGAGAACAGAACTCGAATAAGGTTTACATCATTTCGAGCGGGCTAAAATTATAACCTAGTAATATTAAATAGAGATGGTTCCAGTCCCTTTGAACTGATACCCAAAAGTTGTACTTTGATATAATAGAAGTATATGCTGGAGGCATCAGATGAAAGATAAAAAGAAAAAGAATAGGTTATGGAGCGGAGAGTTTAAGTTAAAGGTTGTTTTAGATATCATTGAAAACGAACTTTCATACAGTCAAGCAGCACGTAAATATGATATGTATTTATCATCAGGAAGTTTAAATGATACGTTACCTGCTAGATGGGTTTATCAGTTTCGACTCTACGGAAAAGAGCGGTTTTTTCAAACACCTAAAGATTATCGAAAGAATCCAATTCGACAGTTTCATAAGGCCTTCAAAGAGGTTGAAGAAAGTTTAGAACTTAAAGTTAAACACTTAGAGATGGAACTTGAATACTAGAAAATTACTCATTGCCTTAGTTCAAAAACAGGAACGAACAAACAAAAATACCAAGTAGTCAAAAAACTAAGGCGAAAATATGCATTAAAAGATCTACTTGAAATATCGGGACTCTCTAAGTCAGTTTATCACTATTATGAGCATCGTAAAGAAATAGATAAATATCACGATATAAAGATACTTATATCAGACATCTTTGAAGTCAGCAATAAAACATATGGTTACAGACGTATCAAACTCGCTCTTCAAAACTTTTATCAAGTCAAAATAGCCTATAAAACCGTTATAAAGCTCATGAAAGAGTTACATATAGTTTGTAAGGTAAGAAAAAAGAGATATCGCTATATCTCTCAAATATCCAATAAAATCACACCTAATCTATTAAAAAGAGACTCCTAATATCGCATAGGTTACGGATGTATCAGAATTTAGATTCAATCGTAGACGTTTATACTTATCTGTGATTCAAGACCTTTATAATGGTGAAGTTAAAGCCTATCAAATTTCTAGAAGTCAAAATCAAGACTTGATTCTAAAAACTCTTAAGAAAGCAATCAATCCCAATGAGGATTTATCAAGACTACTCATCCACTTCGATCAAGGGATCCTATATCAATCTCCAAAATATCGTAACTATTTAAAGAAATCATCATTTACTCAATCCATGAGTGCAAAAGGAAACGCATATGACAATGCAGTCGTAGAAAGTTTCTTTGGGACACTTAAGTGTGAAACTATCTACTTACAAAAAGTTAAATCACTATCAGATTTAATTAGAACAATTGATGAATATATTTATTGGTATAATCACGATAGAATAAAATTAACTCTAGGTGGCTATTCACCTATTCAATATAGGTTAATGAATCAATAAATGATACAATAACTACAAAGAACATAAAGTACAAGAAAATGGTATCAATTCACATTAGGGTTTGATGAAAAAACTAGCAACTCCACTAAATCTTCTTGTTGTAAAGGTAGCGGTTGTTGTTAAATAAATATTAACCCAATTTTAGTAGTTAATAATATTTATGTCACACTTTCAATAAAACGATAATAAAAAATCGAGACAAACTCACTTAGTGGTTTTTCTCGATTTTCTTTTTAAAAATGCCAAATATTTAGTTATCATCTAGATTATTATCTTTTTACAAAAGAAAATAATGACAGCACAATTAATCTTCTTTAGTCAGTAAAATTTTATCCTTTGACTCAATAATTATTTGAATAGGATCTTTGTTAAAATCATCATTAAGTAATTTATAAAACTGTCGGGCTTGATAATTGTCATTTCGAGTAATCGTATTAGCGAAACATAATGCTGCATAATACTCTGCTTTATCCATTTTATTTAATTGCTTGTTTGCCATTGATAAGGAGTAATAAAGCCTAGTAAGTGAATGACCATAATCATTTTTTAGGCAAAACTTTACACCTTCAGAAGCTAAGGATATCCACTCATCGATACGTCCAAGTCTTCCTAAAATAATTGAGACATTTGAGTATATAGAAGGTAATATGCTTTCGTTATCCGAGGACAAATACATGATATCTCGATCTCGAAGAATTCTTAATAACAAATCGACAGATCCAGTTTTTCCTAATTTATATTCCAGTTGAGCAATTAAGTGCAGAGAAATTATATCCACAAAATCAAAAACATTCTTATTAATACACTCAGGATACTCACTTATTTCAGAGAACTTTTTAATCGCAAAAGCTTCAGAAATTTCTTTTTTATCAAGGGAATACTTGGTCTGAATAAAGATTAAAAATCTTTGGTTGTAGGAATTAAGTCCTTCAAGTTTAGATAGTGTATTTAATTTTTCATCAAAGCCATCATAATTTTTAGCTTCTAATTTCAAATATAAAGTCTTAATTTCTTCAAAATCATATCTATCTTTATCATAAAGACTGTAATAAAAATCTCTTGACCCAATACCTAATTTATTAACAAACTCCATCAATCTTTTTTCAGAAATATTAGTGTCACCAGATAAATATTTTCTATATTGTCTATCACCGCAGATACCTTCACATAATTCTAAAACGGTTATTTTCTTTTGAATCCTAATATTATCTAGGTGAATAATGGCTTTTTGAATATCTGATATCAAGAAATTACACTCCCTTTCTCAAAAACGGCCCTTAGAGGGCCTAGTTTAACCTCTAAAAATATTATAACATAACATCAAGGAGGGTTAAAAATGAAAAAACGATTTGCTATTATAGCGGTAATATTAGTTCTATTATTTGTTTTCGCAAGTGTAGGTTCACAATCTATTTCTGCAGGTATTGATGATGTTGACTTTGAAACCCCAAGATTACCATATATCACGGGTTAACTATTAAAATCTTTTCTCATTAATAATTTTTTTATACACAAAGCGGATTTGCTATGAAAACTATTAATTCACAATATTTTATATTATTTTTTTGGACGTCTTTACCAAATGTATATTGGGGATATTAAGAATCATTAGGGGTAATGGGACAATTAAGTACAACTGGTAAAGAAGTTCATTTAAGTAAACTCGCATTATTATTGATTATTAATTCAACGCTTAATTAATAGATGCTATTTAAATAGCTAGATTCGAGGTTAGTATGAGTAGATTAATAGAAAAAAGAATACTTTTATATTATCCACTGCTTTCAGGGATTGCTGTTTTTTTGACTGGTCTTATTTTCATAAGAAGTGAAAACATAGTTCTTCCATTGACAATATGTGGTGGTATCTTATTAATCTTTATCTCAATTATTATCCTTTCTAATTACATTTATTTTAAACATGTGATTAATTTATTTGTCATTGCTTTATTGGTCATTCAATCAATTATTATTATAAGATATTTTACATATCAGGTGATTGATATATACCTCCAATACATATGTTTGGTTTTAGTAGTGACTTTATTTCAGTTTCCTAATGTAATCTATAAAAAACAATTTTAAAACTAAATTCACTTTATAAATTACTCTCCTAAGTTTATTTTTAAGTTATTAGTTTATTAAGATTGTTTAAATATAATGACACTTGTGTCAGTTAATTAAATATGGAGACAAATTTTATAGTTTGTCAGCTCCTCCATATATCTAAACTAAAATTGAGATTATTCTACCGTATAGGAATAGTCTCAATTTTTTTTATCTACTTAACTCTAATCCAATCAATTCTATTATCTAAAGCCAAGAAAAAGCTCAATAATATCAAACTATTTTATGTTATACTGTTAATAAACGTAAAGAGATTAAAAAATAAACTTTTTTTAAAATATTTGATCGGAGTTTCAATGAAAAAATTATCAGAACATCAATTAAGCTTTTTACACGCAATTAAATATTATGGTAAAGAATATCCGTCCAATGTTGGTGGAATTTTACATTTATATAATGAAACCAATATCGATCATGTAAAAAGAATTGTGGAAGATGTTTTAACCAATGTTGACTTTATTCACTACAAATTTGTGGTGGAAAATAATCAATTCTACCAATATTTAGATAAAAAACCAATTGTATTTGATTATTGTGAGTTTAAAGACAGTTGGGATAACAAATTAATTGCTAAATACTTCAACGAAAATATTAACCCTACAGAAAAATCTTATAAAGTGATGCTTATTAGAGTTAAAAATTATATCTCACTCGTATTCGTATTACACCATCTAGTATGCGATGGTTATACAATGAATTTGTTGTCTACCAAACTATTAAACAAGCTCAATAACAGAGCCGATTTTCAGTTTTCATCCTATGATAAATATTTAGAAAGAGAGCAGGAATACTTAACCTCTGAACGATTCTTAATCGATAAAAACTATTGGAACCATAAGTTTTCTATAAAACAAGAAACTTATGCCAAACCTTCATGGATATGTAAGGATTTAGAGGCTACAATAAATGTAAAACACGCTTTAACACCAACTGAAACTGAATCAATAGATCAATTTATATCGGTTTATGGTGGTTCACCTCAAATTTTATTTGAATTACTTATAGCGATTGAATTATCACTTGTTAATAGCAGTGATACTATCACTTTAGGAATAACAAGCCATAACCGAAAAAAGAATGAAAAAAACATAGGTGGCATGATGGTTGCGACCTTACCTTTATCAATTGAAATAAATCCCAATGATACTTTTTTAGAAGCCTATAAGAAAAACATTGTTAATCACTTGAAAACTTATCGTCATCAAGCCTACCCTTATAAGGACATCTTAAAATCAATCCATGAGAAAGGTATAAAGCATATCTTTGATGTGATGGTCATCTATCTGACGCCATTCACCAAAGATTATGCTAGTCTCTATAAAATGGAAACACTCGTTAATAAAAAGTCTGTCTTATCTGCTTTATTATATATAGAAAAAAGGACTCCTGATAATATTTATTTGTTATCTTTCGATTTTAAAGAATCACTTTTTAATCATCCTAAAGAACGTAATAGTTATGTTAATCGTATTATGTATCGCTTAAAATATATCCTTAAAAATCCAAATTCAAAGATTTCTGATTTTTTTGAAACTGAAGCGCCAAAGAAAGTTGCCACTTCTATCGAAAGTGTCCCAGGTATACTTGATTTATTTAATCAACATGTCAACTCTAATCCGAACAAGATTGCGCTCATTGACGCTAACCATGAAATTAGTTATCATGAACTGGATAAAAAGTCTAATCATGTTTCAGCTAAATTACAAAAATCTGGTATTAACAAAAAAGTGATTCAAATAGATCTAAGTAGTCAGATTAATAGTATCATAGCCTTAATAGGCGTACTTAAATCCAATAATACTTACACATTCCTCCCCAAAAATTTAACAGATTCAATCAAAAATATCTATCGTGATGTTGCGGAAGTAACATATATAATAAACGATGCTTTCTTTATCGATATTATAGATAATCAAGAATATCTAACCCAACGTGATAATACGGTTTTAGGGATCTATTTTACAAGTGGGTCTACGGGTAATCCAAAAGCGGTTAAAGTGAATGATATTGGGGTAGTAAATTACTGTCTCCAACAAAATAACTATCAAAATGATTTAAGAAAACTTAACACTGTTTTAAATTTTGCATCTTTTAACTTTGATATTTCATTAGAAAATATCTTTTTGAGTTTATTACTGGGTAAAACCTTAACCTTAGGTAATCTAAATAATCTAAATGAATTACATTTATTAAATAATGATTTTCTTTCTACTACCCCTTCTATACTCCAGTTAATAATAAAATATAAACCGAAGATTCTTAGTTCCCTAAAAGTGATTGTGTCTGGTGGAGAAATACTTGGAACATCTTTATTGAATGATTTAAGAAAAGTTTCCCATGCCACCATCTACAACTCTTATGGACCAACTGAAGCTAGTATCGCTGTAACAAGTTATAAAGTTATTGGTGAAGAGATTACTTTAGGTAAACCTTTTAATGGTTGTACTGTGGAAATTAAAAATGAATCTTTTTTAACCCTTCCCAATGGCTACATTGGAGAAATAGTATTATCTGGCATCTGTTTGTCATCTGGTTACACCAAAGACAATCAAAAAAGTGGTTTTATTACGATTAAAGGCACTAATTATTATAAAACTGGTGACTTTGGTTATATTGATTACCAGGATAACTTAGTCTTTATTGGTAGAAAAGACAAACAAATTAAGAAAAATGGGATTAGAATTGACATCGAACAAATCGATAATATCCTTTTGAATCATCCTAATGTGGTACAGTCAAAAACAATTATTTTTAATAATGATATTCATACTTATTTAGTGAGTAAAGATGAAACTGTTAATTCAATTTATAGCTATTTAAAAAAGAAACTGCCTAATATCTATTTGCCTTCTCAAATTCATATTACCAGTGAATTATTATTAAATGAAAGTGGTAAAACAAGGTTAGTTTTAGTAGATGATCTCAATAAAAAAGTATATCATCCAAAAAACGACACCGAAAGACGTTTCATTGAAAAACTAAAAGAAGTTTTTAAAATCGACACCTTATATGAAGATGATACAATCTATGATTTTGGGGTTGATTCTATTGATGTTTTAACATTCATGTTTGAGTTAAATGAAATTGGTATTGATTTGCCAATTACTATCTTTAATGAAAACCCAAGAATAGTTGATTCTATGGATTATTTAAATAGTCCTCCAATTAAAAACCATTCTAACCAGCAACATTTCTTAATTAATAATGGTCAACCCAAATCTATTAAACATCTTCTACTTCTTGGCAGTACAGGATTTTTAGGAGTACACGTATTATATTATTTATTAAAAGAAACCACTTTCGATATTAGCGTTATTGTAAGAAATCATCAAAATTTAAAGGGTGATGACTATTTATTAGATACGCTCAATTATTATTTCAATGAAAAACTTGATATAACTAGAATTCATGTCTATGTTTCTAATGTCACTGAACCTTATTTTGGGTTAAATCAAACTACTTATAATTACTTATTAAATACTGTTGACGCTGTAATAAACTGTGCTGGTAAAGTAGATTTTATTGGGAAAGAATCCGATTTTATGCCAATCAACGTTGATTTAGTTAATACTCTAATTACCTTTTCACACCATAGAAAAAAACCTATTTTTCATGCCTCAACCATTGGGCTACCGCTGACTGAAAAAAAATGGATAGATGAAAATCAGATTTTAAGTCAAACCAACTATTCAAACTATTACCTTAAGACTAAACGATTAGCTGAAGATTTATTGTTAAATAGTAAAGAAACTTATAATCTTCCCATTTATATACTAAGAATTGGTAATCTAATGCCAAGATACAGTGATTTAAAATTTCAAAGAAACAAAGAAAAAAACGCCATCTATCAACTGGTAAAAAGAATCAATAACTCTACTAAGTCTTTAAATAATAGTTATGAAATTGATATCTCTCCAGTTGATTTTATCACTCAATCCATTATAAAAATTGTTATTAATCAGCCCAAATCGGTTAATTATCACTTGTATGCCCCAAGTGTTTTAACTATTTATCCAGATTTAACCTATGATTTCACATCAAGCTATAAGCTCGTTTCCCAAACAAATACATTAAGTGATCTTCATAAAATTGATTTTTCTTTTAAAAAGATTTCTAAAAGATATATTAAGAGGGTTATCTTGGATTGGGAAAAAACTTTTTAATTTGATTCACCTCTTAAACCATTAAGACTTATATCATAATTAGTTATATAATAGAAAAAATCTAAAAATATACCTGTTGAGGTAACCGTAATCAATCTATTTACATGTCTTCAAATTGTAGATACGAAATAATGCTTTTTATTAACCTAGTTTTGATATAATGAAATCTATGAGAGGTCATATTTATGATAAACGATGTAATCAAATAAATAAGAAAAGAAAATAATTTAACTCAAAAAGATCTGGCTGAAAAACTTTATGTTTCTGACAAAACTATTAGTTCTTGGGAAACAGGTAGAACAACACCAGACATCTATCAATTAGAGAGAATCTCAATCTTATATAAAATTCCTATGAATGATTTAATGAAAGGTAACATTTCTCAATTTGTGGTTTTTAAATATCGAATTACTAAATTATTAAAAAGAACAAATCAACTTATTAAAGCTGATTTGTTCTTATTTATATTATCACTACTTTTTATTATGTCTTTAATATTATTGGGAACTTTAAATGTTAAATATGCCTATTTTTATGCGAGTTTAACCGTTTTTTCAGCTTTTATTTTCTTAACATTAAAACTTTCAATTTGGTATTTAATTCCAATCATAATGGCTACTCCGTATCTAGTCGAGAATATAATACTATTTATAGATCCCATATTTTATTCAAACATTAGTTTAGACCCTCTTCCTACCGTCTTATTAAACATTTTTAATTGGATTTCGTTATTATTATTGGTTATTTGTGCAATATATGGTTTAGTTTTACTAGTAAGGAATAGCCTCATCGATATAAACATATATTAACCTTCTTATTCAATTTTATGAGTATATTTATCGTTAGTACATACAATTCAACATATTCCATAGGATATTTTTATTCATCATTTACGAATGAAACAATCGCAATCATTGAAAAAACTGATAATTTTTGGGGTTCTACTATCTTATATTTGGTTGGGTTATATATAATACTTTCTATCGAATACATCTTAAAATCAAAAACTTTTAAAAAGGATTGTTTAACATCTTCACTCGAAACGCTTCATGACTAATGGTATTCAATAGAGAAGAATCACCTCAAAATGATTACCATTATTGATTTAAATTATCTAGTTATACATCCACCTAGTTTAACCTTTAAACTTTTATATATTGAAAGCCTTCTTCTTGAAGTAATGCTATCTTATAAACACCACTAGAAGTTACTTCTGCTCCAATAATAATGTCACGCTTATCGATACTATTTGCTCTTAGGCTGTTTGCACAAACAAAATAGCGCGCTCTAGGATTAATACGGGTCGGTTGATTATTAATAAATGCTTTAACAGCTTCATCATTGGCAACCACATTAATAATGATTGATTCATCTTCTTTTACTAAATTATTAATATTGTTTTGCATTCTTTCAATTTGATTTAAATTACTAACATGTAATAATATTTTCATTAGAACACTCCTTTATTCATATTATAGCTCCCATATAGTTAATTATACCATATGACTATATGATAAACTCTTTATGAAAGTAGTCCTGTTATTGTGAGTTTATAAACATTGGTTAATAAAATAAAAATATAACTCTGTTCAAGTAAAAAGTTGCTAATCAAATATTAGATACGATTGTTTTTATTTGGTAAAAACAACGATAATTATTATGACAAAAGCAATAAGTATAGCATATTTTTGTAGTAGGTAAAGAGAATCTATGATACTAACAAATTAAAATCCAAATATAATAAATACAGCAACTCAATACTTGAACACAGAAAAAAATATATTGTCCTTGTTATTTACCTTTTTAATTGATATAATAACCCGTAACAAAAAATATAACCGTTATTATTAAGGTGTTACCGCACCTTATTTTTTTTTGACAGAAAGTAGAACTATGACATTTAATGAATTACAAATTATTGATCCGATATTAAAAGCGATTGAGTTGGCTAATTATAATACACCAACCCCAGTTCAAACAGAAACAATTCCTTTAATATTAGACGGGAAAGATATTCTAGCGAGTGCTCAAACTGGCACTGGTAAAACAGCCGCATTCGCAATCCCTATCTTACAAAAAATTTACCAAAATAGAGATCAACAAGCGCTAAGAAAAATTAAAGCGTTAATTTTGACCCCAACAAGAGAACTTGCTAACCAAATAAGTGAAAACTTTACCCGTTATTCAAGATTTTTAAATTTAAAAAATACTGCTATTTATGGTGGGGTTCATCAACGTAAACAAGAAAGTATTTTATATAAAGGAGTTGATGTGTTAATTGCGACTCCAGGCCGACTATTAGATTTAATGAATCAAAATATTATTCATCTAAATCAAGTTGAATATTTAGTGATTGATGAAGCTGATATGATGTTTGACATGGGCTTTATTAAAGATGTCAACAAAATTATTGAGAGTGTCCCTAAAAACAAACAAACACTATTGTTTTCAGCGACTATTTCTAAAGAAATTGAACATTTAGCTAAAAATATTCTACTAAATCCTATTAGAATTGAAATTGCCCCTGAAGTCATTACTTTAGATGTTATCACTCAATCTTTATATCTTATTTCTAAGAAACAAAAAACTGCTCTATTAATTGAACTTATTAAAACTGAAAACATAACTTCGGTTATCGTATTTATGAGAACTAAACATAGTTGTAATAGAGTCGTTCAAGAATTAGTAAAAGCAGAAATAAAGGCTGAAGCCATACACTCAAACAAATCTCAAGCACATAGAGAGCGCGCTTTATTAAATTTTAAAAAAGGTCGCTTAACTGTATTAGTAGCTACTGATATTGCCGCTCGTGGTTTAGACATAAAAGCCTTAGATGTGGTAGTTAACTATGATTTACCAGAAACACCAGAAACCTATATTCATAGAATTGGCCGAACAGGTCGAGCTGGCTTAAGTGGTAGAGCATTATCTTTTTGTTCCTATGAAGAAAAATCCTTATTACGGACTATTGAAAAACAAATTGATCAAAAATTAAATATTGTTGATCACCCTTTTTCTAATGAAGAGTTAACTGCTAAGTTTATTGATAAACCAAAACAAAAAAAATCTAATCAGCAAAGAGCTAATAAACTTGTTTTGAACAAACCTAAGAATGGTTCATCACCTAATAAACAAAAAAGTCATACAGCTAGTGATAAATCTACTTATAAACCTAAATCAAATAATGCTTATTCGAATACCACAACCTCTAATAAGAATTCTAAATCTGCTTGGCAAAAATCTAGTAAAAACAAGCCCACTTATAATCAAAAAGTTTATAATAAATCTAATAATAATCAAACTAGTTATGAAGAAAAAATAACGCTCGTTAATATAAAAAGTTCTTGAATTAAATTCAGGAACTTTTTTTATAGTCTTATATAACAAACAAAAACCTTACATCTATCTTTTCTATCACTTTTTATCTTGAAACTTTTGACATAAACTATCTAAATTATTTAACATTACCTCAGCAAAACATCAAGAATCTAAAAAAGTCTTAAATAAATGTTGATATCTACTAATACCTTCACTAAAACTACATAATACAATGGTTTGAAACTAAGTAAAATGATTCTTATCTTTGTATTATTGTTACAATGACAGAAAGGAAATATTATGAGAAAAATATGTATAATTTTTATGGTATCATGCTTTTTATTATTATCTTCAAGTTGTCAACAAGGATTTAATGTCAATAATCCGATTAAAAATATACCACTCCCAATTGAAAGAGACATACAGACTGGCGACATTACATGGTTAGAAAATCATCAAGATGTATCCAGCATAACCATTAATTTTACAGCTAATATTAATATTAAAGTTATCAAAATCAAAGTTGATTTTTTGGATAGTGGTGATAAATTAATATTTTCAAATACGAAATCTCTTACCGACTTAATCAAAGGACAAAATTATTCGATAAAGTTTGGGATAGATTTTTGGGATAGTTTATTTGTTTCTAAAACTTTAACCCATGTTATTAGTGGTACAGTTGATTTAAAATAAGTAACGAATAGCTAAACAAAAAATGCTTGCCTAGAAGTAAGATTTTTAATGTTTAGTCATGAGCATTTCTCATTAATCTTCTTCTATTAACATTATGTAATAGAATGACTATTCATTGATGCATTTTCTTGAAATATATTTGTTTTTTCTCCATCATCCTGAATTAGCGATTCCCTTTTGGTTTTCATGACAATATATATTTGATAATAATCACCGCTTGATCCA
>JAQUCY010000005.1:16071-27726 GCA_028685975.1 Acholeplasmataceae bacterium
GATAAAAAACAATATACTTCCAATTATGATACCAAATAATACCGATGGACTGAAACATACTATTATGAAACTCTTCTTATTTAAGTAAGCTTTTGTTCCTGTAATAAGAAAAGGAAATCTTATGGTGTAGGTAGATTTCGTTTTTGAGAGTAATGAGATGGTTAGCCCATGAGTCAATTCATGTAAAATCATATAGATTACTAATCCTATGATTGTAATTGCGGCAATAAAGCCTCCATGCAGTGTTGATTGATTAGGTTTTAACAGTAAATATATTCCCACAAATATTAAACTAATAATTAAAAATAAGACTTGGATTATTGCGCTTTCTTTCCTTTTAAATCATAACTTTCTTTTAAGACATAGTTTTTTGGTAATGAAGATTGATTTTTCATATGTTTGTCCTATCGTGCTTTCTTTAGTTTAATTTTACTTTATTATCAAGTAGTTGTCTATGCTTATTACTTAATCTGCCGTAAAAAAAGAGATAATTTGAAACAATCTCTTTTTCATTATGTTAATTTAATTAGTTTTAGTAAATAGATCATGAATTTGGCAATATATAAGTGATAATAGGCTATTAGTAACACCATCCCAGGTCCAGCAAGTAGACCAGTAATTAATCTTTTTATATTATTACTTTCATACTTATTATACTTTTGAAGTGAACCATCAATAATTAATGGTACTAAACCTATCAATACATAGAGTTTATTAAATGGTAAGACTGAAATAACAGGTGTAATAATAATCCCTACAAAGATACCACTACATCTTGTACAAATGCCTAAATACTTATGGATTGATTTAAAAGAGCGACTACATTTTTGATGACAGCCTAATAGTAGTGGTAAATAAGGTCTTTTAACGAAAAGTTGAACGACAGTTGAAAGAATAAAGATTATCCCTATCACAAAACTAGTAATAAAATAAAAATTAACGTAATCAATAGAACTTACATTAAATGAAACCATAATAATGAGATGAACCGGTATAATTAAAATCAATAATAAAAAGATTAGTTTTTCTAATAAACTAATCCTAGTATTTATTTCCATACTACATTCCTGATAGTAGAGCTGCTAAAATAATAAAATAGATTATATACATTAATCCAGTTACCAATACACTAATCAGTGCTCCAACACCAGCACTCTTAGCATCTCTTGGTCTATCATCTTTCCAAACAATCCACAATATTAAACCTACTAATGGGATACAAAAGCCTAGAATACCCCATCCTGGACTACCCGAATCTTGTGATTGAGAATTAGATGGTTTTTGATAGTATTGACCTGTTTGTTGAGATTGTTCTCCTTGTTTTTTGAGTTCAGAACCACAATTAAAACAAAACTCTTGTCCCGGATTTACCTTTTCACCACAATGATTGCAATAATTCATAGATATTGATTCACTTTCTTATAAAGTATTTTCACTCAGTTTACCATGTTTTATAAAACCTGTCAATGCACCACATATTCATTAGTAAAGAAAAAAGCCACTTAGCTAGGAAGTGGCTTTGGTTAATTATTTTTCTAAAAACTTAGGTATTACTGCAAACAATGCCAATAATCCACCTACTAATCCAATGATACCCCCTAAATAGACACCAATAGTAGGTTCATAAAGACTATGAGCTGTCTCAATTAAAGCTCTTGCAGCTTCTCCCTCAACACCGCTTAAAGCAGCATTTAAATGGAAAGATTTTGTAAAGAACAACATCACTGATCCTGCAACCATTAATCCAGAAGGTATTAGCAAAGCAAACTTATTATCTGATAATCCTAATATTGAAAAGATAATTCCAATAACTATTAGTACCAACGCTACTACCAACCATGTTGTTACTTGATCATAATCTTCTGATCCAAAAGTAGCTTGCCATCCGTTAATGTTAACTTGGCCTAAAATACCAAGATCAGCAGTTAACACATTAAGACTAAAGAATAAAACAATTGCTATAATACCCAAAATAGCAGGTATTAACCATGAAAATTTATTAAATACTTTCATTTTACTCGTTGTATATTGAAATACAATATACTACTCCTTTCATTTTATTATATATAACATTATATAAGATTGACATTAATAATTCAATTTAAACTATGAAAAAACTACTAATGATATCACTATCTAAAAAGCTAATTATTATATTCAGTTATGATAAAAATTGAATTAAATTTAATTGTGAAACCGGTTCCTTGTTTTTATAGTTTAGTATCTTTTTTTCTTAATGTTTTATTTTTCATTAAGGGAAAAGGCGAAAGTTAAACGCTTATTTAATTTTTCGTTAATTATGCATAAAAGTCCCTGTAATTAAAGATAAAAAAATGATAATTATTTTTATTGACAATTATTATAATTATGCTATAATGATTTCATGCGATGAACAGAGATTCATTTAATAAGATTTAAAAATAAACATAATTATACGGAGGAGAAATATTTATGGAAAAAAAATCAAACAAAGGATTAAAAAAGTTAGTCTTACTATTACTATTATTTATTGGTTTAGGAGCAAGTGTTACTGCTGGCGCATATTGGGCATCTAGTTTTACTGCTGCTAGCCCAACTGATGCAACTGGAAACTTAACCGTTACTATTGGTGAAGGTGACGCATATGAACTTCAAACCACATTAGCATTTGGAACTCAATCAGATGATACAGCTTTAGAATTAGTACCTACTGCATATAAAGATGGTGTTTCATCTACTGATACACGTTTAATTAGTATTGATGGCGTTTGGGCAGTTGTACCTGAAGGCGAATATACCCTTGCAAGTGCTACTGGAACTTTGAGTGGTGTAATTACTGGTTATTCATTAGGATCACTTTCAGAAGCTGAAATTGATGAAATGTTTAGTATCAGCATTACAACTAATGAAGTTGCTATTGAATTTGGTAGTTCTCAAGAAGTAGTAGTTACTGTTGTATTTCATACAGAACCTGCAACAAAAGCTTTATATGATGTAGTCGCAAACGGGACATTAACTATTAATATCACTTTATCAGTTGTTGCAGACTAATCAATTTAATCAATAATTAATTAAATTATATACTTTAATCACAATTGAAAGCGCGATATTTTGCGCTTTCTTTAACGAAGTAAAAAGTAATAACTAAAAAGAAATGGGGGTGCTCAATTGAAAAAAATAATTTCACTAATGATAATAATATTAGTATTTTTTCAACTGATGATGCCTTCTATTAATGGTTATTGGGCAAGTAGCATCTCACTAAATGCTCCAACACCTGAAACCTCGAATCTTACTTTAACAGTTGGGGAGTGGACACCTTCATATACTTATAATGTTACATTTAACTCAAATGGAGGTAGTACTGTTTCACCAATAACGGTTATGGATGGTTCTACTTTTGAAATACCATACCCTACAAGAACCAATTATATCTTTGATGGTTGGTATAAAGAAAATAGTTTAATTAATAAATGGACTGAATCTACCATAGTCACAGAAAATATAACGCTTTATGCTAAATGGAATACTGTTCCGGCAAATTCTTATGTGGTTAACTTTGAAACTGGTGAAGGATCGACAGTAGCTCCACAAACTGTAGTTTACAATGATAAAGTTGCTAGACCAGCTGATCCTGTTAGAGACGGTTATTCATTCGTCGGTTGGTATAAAGATTCATCATTTACTAATGTTTGGTTATTTGAGTCTGATTTAGTAACTACTAATACAACTCTTTATGCAAGATGGATGACTTTAGAACAAGCCATAACACTCATTCAAGGTGCACTTAATTATAACGATACCAATAATAAAATATATTCAAAAGGTAATATCGTTTATGAAGTTACATCAACAGGATTAGGTGTGTACTACATTAAAACAGTTAATACAGCTTACGGGCACACCCCTGGAGATGGTAAATCCACTTGGATAGAAGCTAGCGCATTACTTGATTATGTTGCTGGTACAAATTATGTTGCTGGTTCTTTCGTCTACTATAATGATTATATTTATCAAGCAACCACACAAACGAGCTCAGTTCCTGGCTCTACTGGTTGGCAAGTTAAAACATTTAGTCAGTATGATGTTATCGTTTATCAAGATTTACCATACGTTGCGACAACTTCTACCGGATTAAGACCAACTGTTAAAAACAGTGGCTGGTTACTCATTACTAGTTCTTGGTTTAACCAATAACTTAAATCCCTCTTATCCCCAAAAGAGGGATTTTTTTTGTAAAACTATGTTTAGTTATATATGTTTTTATTATTAAATAATGCTGATTACTTGACATTTAACTTGATATGAATATACTATAACTGAATTGTTTCTTTGAGGTGATAGCAGTGAAAAAGATTACACTACTACTAATATCGGTAACTTTATTACTTAATACCGTCGCTATAAATAGCTACTGGGTTAGTAGCATCTCTTTATTTGCGCCCGATGCTGTCAATGATGAATTATCAACGCCTATTGGAGAATGGGATTATATTCCACCTTTTGATGTGACAGAACCTTATGAACCAGGTGATACTTTCGTTTATGATGGTGAGATTTGGATTGTTACTGAAACATGGTTTGATCCCGATGAGTTTCTAGATGAGTTTGGTAATGTTAATCAAGATTACTTATATCCATATGGACCCGTTCAAGAAAACACTATTTACTGGAGAGTTTACAACACATACTATACTGGTGATATTGTCATTCATAATAATTATTCATGGATAGCACGACATGAAGGGGCTAACTCTCAAGAACCTGGTACCTCTGGTAATGGATGGGATCGAATGAGTAATGAATATTTCGTTTATAATACATACACCACTGGTGAGGTCGTTTCCTACAATGGTATCTATTATGAATCTAAGCATAATGGTGCTAATAGTGTAACGCCTGGTACAAACATTTATGCATGGGCACCAATTACAACCACTTTCAATCCTGGAACTTCCTATTCGAATAAAGCATATGTTCTCTATGAAGGGTTACCATGGAAATCACTAATAAACAATAACATAGGTAATATTCCTACTTTAGGATCAACCTATTGGATAATGGCATTAAAATATTAACTCTGAAAATAGGTAGAACGAATCTTTATGCTTTTTTATTATTTATCTTTAAACTATGTATAAATTTATCTTCAAACAATAAAATTATCATTATCAATCAACTAAATTAACAGTTTAGTTTTTCGACTCATTTAATTGACAATAATGAGATAAATGGTATAATTTTTATAGGTTCGAATATCTGATAAGTTATCCGAAAAAATTAGTTAAGGATTTGTTATATTATGCTTAATAATGATAATAAAAAATCAAATGAAATCACAAAACATTTCAAAAGACATCGAAGAATTGGCTTTTTGATTTATTTGTTATTTGTGACTTTAATTATTTTTATGCTACTTTGGGTATACTTTACCGACAACCTGCCATTTAATTTAAACAAGTATATTTATGTCCGAGATGAACCAATCTCGTATCAAACTATCATTACCAAAATCTATGGTGATAATGACACTGAAAACAACATATTAACCCCTTCTTCAACCATCACAAGAAAGATTGATTTAATTTGGGAAGTAATGCCAAAAAAACAAAACCGTAAAGGAATTATAACTTATGTAATTTATTCTATTACCAATGAAGACGGCGTTGATGTATCAAACATTATTTACCTAGAGTTTGAAGAGTCAGTTGATGAAATTTATTCAAATCAACCTTTTGTGGTAAATATTATGATAAAAATGCATGAACCTGAAAATCAAACTGAATATAATTTAGTTGCTGGTCATCAGGTGAAAATTAAATTATCCTTTAAAGTTGATCCCGCTTTAACTACTAGTTTAAAAAACGACTTTCTATTTGGAAGTCGTTTTTTCACTATCTAATTCTTTTTTAAATACCAAATGTCCAATTGAAGTTCCAGAAGATATTGCAAGTAAGTCAAATGTTATTTTTAATAATTGTAGCGAATAAAATGATTTTAAACTAACAAACTCAAAACTATAATAACTTAGAAACACCATTAAGCTTATTCCAAAAATACACAGTTGAGAACTTACAATATTCATCCTTATGTTCTTATAAATCATCCAAAATATAAAACCTATTACAACCCCCGCTACCAACAACCAGATGATAACTGAAATTGTATTATTAGTTTTAGGTTCATCTATATCTATTAAAAAATAGATGACACGGAACAGAATCCAAAAAGCTCCAACAAATATACTAGCCACATAAGATTTAGAAAAATCTAGTGAATGTTTTCTAGGATCTGATAAATAACCTAGGAAAATACCATAAATGAGCATGGGAACAAAAAATATTAGTATATCAATAAAGTAATCAATAATTTGATCATAAGAGTTCGGTTCAAATCTTAAAACAAACCAAACTAAAGATACACAAAGACTATATAATAAACCTTTCGACAATTTAGTCGAAGGTATTTTATCATTCACGTAAATAAAAACAATAGTCAATAAGACAAAAACTAAAAAATTCACTAAAATAAACTCATAGGGTATGTCCCCGATAGCTGTTTTAAATGAATTGAAATTTTGAAAACCATCTTTAGTTAATAGTTGAGCTAGCATTTTAACAAGTGTAGATAAGATGCTAATCCATGTAATCTTAAACACTTTTTTCATTTTTTCACCATCTCAACTTTACTCGATAATTAGCGAATAATCAACCATTAAAATCATTATGTAAAGATTAACAAATTATTTTATATATTCTCATTTTTATTCGTTATTAACTTATAGATTTCTTCTATTAATAGATTATTAAATTGTTCACTTTTAACAAATTCAGCATATTCTGGATATTTTAATGATTTTGTTTTAAATCGAAGAGGGAAAATAATAGACGCAAAAATCATTGTATAAATTACTTCTACTCTCTTTCTTTCCTGAATTTTTGTTGTGAGTTGAATAACATCAATTAATTTAGTAGCGAATTCAGTACTGGAAAAAAAGGCCTCTAATAAAATATCACCTATTTCAGTGCCTATTTTGCCTAACAAGTAATACATAACACCATAGTTTTCAGTAATCTTACCTTTAATAAATCGAATAGTCTCATCAAAAAGAAGTCTAAAATCAGTATCTAGTTTATTTAAATCAGCTACTTGGACCATACCTTCCTTGAGTTCATCTACAAACTGTTCACAAACTACATTCAATAACTTGTCTTTTGAACCAAAATAGTATTTTATCGACGCTACATTTAAATAACTAGCATCTGCAATTTCCTTAACTGTAACAACCGGATTAGTTTTTAGAAGGGTCCGTGTAACCGTGATTAACTTTTGTCTAACCGCTTCACCTTTCATTAGTATCACCAATTTAAGTATACCATTTTTTTTCATAGTTTAATCAAATAACTCTATTGTTCGCGAATTATTATTCACGCTCTTTTATCTCTACTTAGTTACAAATAATAATGATATAATAAACTTGGTGATTAGATGCGTTTAGACAAATATTTGAGTGAAGCTGGTATTGGTTCAAGAAGTGAAGTCAAGAAGATTATATCAAAAGGACATGTTACTATTAATGATTTACTTGTTAAAGATTCTAAAATAAATATCCTTGAATCCGATGTGATCAAAGTATTGGGTAATATTGTGACTTACGAAAAGTTTGTTTATTATATGTTAAATAAACCCAAAGGCGTTGTCTCAGCCTCAAAAGATGAAGTAAATCAAACCACAAGACAATTAATCACAGACTATAAGAAAGATGATTTGTTTAATGTGGGCAGATTAGATAAAGATACAGAAGGAATCCTCCTGCTTACTAATGATGGTTTATTATCTCATCAATTATTAAGTCCAAAGTATCATATCGAGAAAACATATCATGTTGAATTTAGAGGTGATTTTTTAAAGACCTATTGTTCTAGTTTTGAAACAGGAATAATACTCAATGATGGTACTGTTTGTAAGCCTGCTAAAATATCGTTAATAAACGACCATCAAGCATTATTAACTATTAGTGAAGGTAAATATCATCAAGTTAAAAGAATGTTTGGTTCACTTAATATGGGCGTTACTGGACTAAAAAGAGTATCCTTTGGTCCTTTAAAGCTAGATAGTTCTTTAGCAAGTGGTGAATATCGAAAATTAACCCCTTCAGAAATTCAGAAATTACGAATGTTATTTTAAAACAATAACTATTTGTTTCTCTTTTTATTTTGCCAATTTATGATATACTAATCATGGTGATTTTATATGTGGGAAAGTTTTTTAGAAATATTAACGAAAACATCGTTTTTGGAACTGTTTTTAATCTTCTTTGCGAAGATAATTGAAGTTACAATTTCGACTTTAAGACTCATATTAATTAATAAGGGCTACCGTAATTACGGTGTTGTTTTAGCACTTGTTGAAATATTCTTGTGGGTGTTTGTCGCAAGCTCAGTGATCATGGGTCTATCTGAGTCTCCGATGAAAGGTGTTGCTTACGGATTAGGGTTTGCTGCAGGCGTTTATTTAGGTTCTACACTTGAACAAAAGATAGCCGTTGGGAAAGTTCTTATTCAAGCCGTTGTTCCTCATGACAAAGGCATCGTGATTACAGACAAAATTAGAGCACTTGGATATGGGGCAACTACTTTAGAAGCTTTTGGTAAAGATTCTAAAAGAATGGTCATAATGGTATTTGCAAACAGAAGAGATTCTAAAAATGTGGTTAAAGAGATAAAGGCAATTGATGAGAAAGCAATGATTATTTCAAGTGAAACATCTAATTTATCAGGCGGTTATATGAGACAAATACGACATTTAATTAAATAAATGCCACAATATACGGATTTTTTACAAGGATTGGCCAAATTGTTTGATTTAATAAATTGTTGGTGATAAACTTTATTTCATAGGAGGTTTTATACATGCTTAAAAGAATTATTGCCGAAGTATTAGGCACATTTGTTTTGGTATTTGTTGGGACAACTACCGCAGTATTAACTGGAGGTAACTTGCTTGCAACAGCTTTAGCATTTGGTTTATCGCTAACAGCTATGATTTATGCTTTAGGTGGCGTTTCTGGAGGACACTTCAATCCGGCTGTCTCTATTGCACAATGGCTAACTAAAAAGATTAGTCTTGTAGAGTTCGGATTCTATGCAGCTGCACAACTTGTTGGTGCTGTATTAGGAACATTATTATTATGGGTGTTCACTGATTTCCAAACTGTAAGTCTTGGTGCAAACCAATTAGCACCAATGTTCGTTGCGGCTGACTTAGGTTTACTTGTCGGTTTATTGACTGAAATTGTTCTTACATTCATCTTTGTACTCGTTATTCTTAGTGTTACTAAAGATGAAGAAAAGGCACCAATTGCCGGATTAGTAATCGGTCTCGTACTTACAATGTCTGTAATTGCTGGGTTTATGATTACTGGTGGTTCATTGAACCCTGTAAGAAGTTTAGCACCTGCATTATTCCAAGGTGGTGCAGCATTTGAACAAGTATGGTTCTATATCGTGGGTCCACTTGTAGGTGGTGCCTTAGCTGGTGTTGTTGCTAATTACTTACACGCTGACGAATAATTAAAACTAAATAATAAAAAAGTTGCCTGAAAATTAAGGCAACTTTTTCTTTATATTAATTCCATCTACCTTGATTTCTACGGTTGTTAACCCATTCATCAAAGTCTTGATACTCATCTTGATATTCTTCTAACCAATCTTCATAATCTTCAAAGAAGTCTTCATAATCTTCATATCTTGATCGATATAGCCCTCTCCAGTTTTGATAGTCTTGTTGAAAAGTATCAAATGAACTGTAATGTTCATAAAAATCTTCTTCCCATAGTTCATGTAGATCTTGTTCGTTTAAAATCCACCCTTTGTAATCTATGTAATCGTCATCATCGTTTTCATCATCTTCATCATCATCGTCATTAAAAGGTCTCCCTCTATTATGATGTCTACTCCCTGATGAATGTTGTCTATTACTTAATTCATAGTCATATTCATAACGATTTGTTTCAGGATTTAAGAATACCCTAATATTCACATAGCCTTCCTCACCTTGATTATCAGTTTCAATTTCATACTCACCTCTTAAAGTGTTAGATCCATTCAAAAGATAACGTTCAATTTTAAGTTTAAATTTAAATCCAGTAATCTTATCTTCAAATCCAACTTTAACCTCTATGTTTTTAGTTTTAACTTCAGATTCTAGTTTTATTTCTGAAACTGATACTTCATTTCCATTTAAGAAAGTCATATACTTAAATACTTGTTCACCCTTTAAATCTTTTTCAGTCTCCATTTTAATATAGTTTGAATCTTTACTGTTTGGATTTTGATAAACGATGTAAGTGGCTTCTGTTTCTTCACCATCAACTTCTTTTTCAATCTCAACGTAATGCGTTTTTCCATCTATTATTATTAAACCTTGACTAGAAAATTCATCTCCATTATAGTAATAGTCATAAATGACTTCATTATTTTGAATATCCCTGAAATGAAGGGTGACATAGTGTTCATAACCTTCGATTAGAAGCTCATTAGATTGAACTTTTGTTATAAACTGATTTTGATTACCAACAAATAATTCTACCATGTTAACGTATTTATTAAAGATGTCAATATGACTTGTAAATAAGTTGTTTGATTCAGCGTAAATTACAGATTGTAAGGCAACACTATCTTCAAACAATGTTGTATCAGACAGTAATGAAGTAGATACGACCCCAAACGAATCTTGTTCACTGGCTGTTAGTGTAACCCTCTCGAAAATAGGACTATTACCTGGTTTGAATAGGAAAAAACTAACCCCTAACAATAACACGATAACAATTACTGCCGCAAATTGAATTCTAAAATGTGTGAACCCAACCGATTTTCGTTTTTCAACAACGGTTGGTTTTGACTCAATTTGGATATTTGCGAAGTCAATTTTACCTCTAATATCAGGCACCATGTATGCCTTTTTAATTTCTTGTTTAATTTCTTTTTTATTCATACTATAGCGCCTCCTTCTTCAGTGTAGATATCGCTTTATTATATAACCATAAGACCGTGCCTAATGGTTTGTTGACTATACTAGATATTTCTTTAAATGTTTGTTCCCCAATGATATGAAGCAAAACAATTTGCCGAGATATATCATCTAGTTTATCCAACAGTTCTTCTATTAAAAACCTTTGTTCATAATTTGGAGAGACGGTTTCAAATAAATCCTCATTCTCACTTACATCAATTGTGGTTAGTTGTTTATTGGCTCTGTAATAATCGATTGCGTTACGATGAGCAATAGAACACAACCAACTTAAGAATTTACCATTCTTTTTATATTGGTGTATTTTAGTAATTGCCTTAATATATGTATCTTGCATTAGATCTTCAGTAACTGATTTACTCTTCACAACTGAGATTATCACAGCGTAGACAGATCGATTAGAGTGCTCATAAATTATATTAAAAGCTGCTTCATCTTTATTTATTAGTGATTCGATATAATCATCGTAGTTCAGTGCCATTTATATTACCTACCTACGATGATTATATCATTAAATCACCCTACAGGACGGAATTTTAATTAATCTTTAATTGCAGTGGCGTTCCCCTCTATATTTCATGTTATCACCATTACGACGTTCATGTTCTATAGAATTTACCACTTCATATTCATAGCTTGTTTCCC
>JAQUCY010000061.1 GCA_028685975.1 Acholeplasmataceae bacterium
CATCAAAAATAAAGGTGTCTTTCGGTGAATCAAAAACATAATGTAGGGCGATTGATAACTCAACGACCCCTAAATTAGAAGCCAAGTGTCCACCTGTTTCACTAATATGGTTAATTAAAAAAACCCTGATTTCTTCAGCAAGCAATTCAAGTTCTTTAAAATTCTTAGTTTTTAAAAACTGAGGGTCTTTTATTTGGTTTAAATCCATAATTATTCTAAATCAAATGACGATTCGCCCGTTTCAGACATCTTTGTTGAAACAAGTCGTTCTGATTTTTTTAATAAGTCATAACAAACCTTGGATAAACTTAACCCCTCGTTATAAAGTTTGACAGCTTCATCTAATGAGATGTCTTTGTTTTCTAGTTTTTTAACGACATTCTCTAATTTTTCTAAAGCTTGTTCAAATGTTAATTCTGCCATTTTATAAACGCTCCTTTTTGATAACTTTAGAGATGATTTTTCCATCAGATACTCTTGTTGAAATAGTATCGTCAAGCTTAACCTCTTCTATTTTTGTTAGTTTCTTTCCCTCAAATTCTGTGACTGTATATCCTTGCGCCATCAGTTTAAGAGGGTTTTGATGTTCTAATGCCTTTATGATTAAATTTAAATCTTGTGTCTTAAATGATACAACATTCAAATAAGATTTATCTAATTTAAGTAATAAATCCGATAATTGATTCTGTTTATCACTAATGATTCTATTTAAATCAACCTTATTTAAATATTCTTGTTGTTTTGAGTATTGTTGTGTTTTATTAAATAAGATTAACTGAAAATTTCTATTTAAATCATAGGTAGTTTTTTCAAAACGTTTAAATGCATCCTTTAGTTTTTCAAATGGACTTTTTTGTTCCAAACGTTGATCTAAATAGGTTAGTAGTAATTCTTTGTCTTTAAATATTTTATTTAAATTATTGTTTAGGGTTTCTTGGTAAGATTCCACTAAACTCATTAATACAATCTTATCCGGTGTTGCAAGTTCTGCCGCTGCGGTTGGGGTTGGGGCTCTTAAATCTGAAACAAAATCACTAATGGTAAAATCCGTTTCATGTCCAACAGCTGATATGATGGGTATTTTCGAAGCATAAATAGCATCCGCAACCACACGTTCATTAAATGCCCATAAATCTTCAATAGAACCACCACCGCGTCCAACAATCAAGATATCGACTAAACTGTCTTGGTTGGCTCTTTTAATTTGGCTGCTAATAGAATCCTTAGCCCCTTCACCTTGAACTAAGGCTGGGTATAAAATTAGTTTGGTTAGAGGATACCTTCTTTCAATCGTATGAATAATATCTCTAATAGCTGCTCCAGTTGGAGAAGTGATAACCCCGATAGCTTTAGGATATTTGGGAATTGGTTTTTTCCTTGATTCTTGAAAATAACCTTTTTCTTCTAGTTCTTCTTTTAGTTTTTCATAAGCTAAATATAAAGCCCCAATACCATCAGGTTCCATTTGATAAACCTGAATAGAGTAGGACCCAGATGGTTCATAAACACTAATGGCGCCGTAAGCTAAGACCTTATCCCCTTCTTTAGGATCAAAGGCTAAGCTTTTAGTCGCATTAGAAAACATAATCGCTCTAATTTGGGCATTTTCATCTTTTAAAGAGAAATAATAATGCCCTCGACTATGTTTCGTTAAGTTAGAAATCTCACCTTTTAAATAGATTTGTTTAAGGTGTGTGTCTCCTTCTAGTTTGTATTTAATATATTTTGTTAAAGCAGTGACACTAAGGTACTGTTTTGTTTGATCCATTTAATCACCAATTTGCTTTTTAATATTGTCTAGCAATTTATTATTAAAACGACGTTGTTTATCATCAATATCACTATATTCTTTAGTAATCTCAATCGCTTCATCGATGATGATTTGTTTTGGTGTATCGGTGTATAGCATTTCATACGTAGCAAACCGAATAATCGCTCTATCTAAATAAGAAAGTCTATTCAAAGAATAGTTTTCTAAAGACTTTTCAATCATGTTGTCAATTGAATCAAGTTTAGAAAGTATTTCTAAAAATAGTTTACCCTCTTCACCAGTGACTTCAATTTCGATATCTAGGTCATAGTCTTTTTGAAATAGTTTAATGATTGTCGCAACTCTTACATCTCTTCTTGTCATAAATTAACCTCTTAGGTATATATTACCATATTTTAGTAGAAATATTGGAATAGTTCAACAAAAAAACCAGTGAAAACTGGTTAATTTGTAATTATTTTAAGCCATGCATCATCGGTGAATCTTTTCACTTCAGGAATGTATCTAAATATTTCATCATTTGTATTTCTTTTTACTTGATAGGCTTCTCTTAAATGTGCATAATCATCTGAAGCAATCATATATTCATAAACATCTTTTCTTGGAGATTGATAAAACACATATTCTGTATTTGCAAGTGCCATTTCGTAAGATGAAATAAAGTTAATGAACTCATGAGCAAGGTCAACTTTTTCAGCATTTTTCGGAATAACCATGCCATCGACCCATACATTTGTCCCAACCTCTGGCACATAAAAGTTTAGTTTATCATTTTCATCCATTAAGTAGACAGCATCTCCTGAATAAGCTTGAACTAAATCATATTTAGTCGTTAACATGTCGTCTAAAATTTCATCGGTCAAGAAAACGATATTACTCTTTTTAGCGATGGTGGTTAAGTAAGTTTCGGCTTCTTTTAATTCTGCTGTTACATCAGTATTCATCGAGTAACCTAAGTGTTTCAAGGCCATCATGAATCCATCTCTTGATGAATCATAAACCACTGCAGACAAACTTGTTTGAGCGAATATATCCCATTCATGTTCTTCTAGTTCTGCTAAAGTTACCTTATCTGTGTTATAAACAATGCCCATGTTACCCCAGAAATAAGGTACCATGTATTCTAATAAGTCAATTGGGTTTTCGTCACTCTTTAAATCATTTAATAAACTATTTAATTCTTCAGGGAATGATGTTTCCTTGTTTAAATTCGTAATCTTAGACCAGTCAATTGGCTGAATCATATCTTCTTTAATTAATTGTTCAATGGCGTAATCGCTTGGAATAACCACATCAAACTTTTCTAGTTTCATTTTTGTTAAAGCGCGTTCGTTTGAATCAAACGTAATTAATTGAACCCGGATATCAAATTCTTTTTCAAACGCTCTTAAAATATCTGGGTCGACATAGTCACCATATGAAAATACTTTAAGGCTGTTTGTGTTACAAGCCGATAAAGTAATAATACTTATTAGTAAAACAATAAATCCAATTATTTTCTTCATTCTTAAACCTCCTTATATTGTTTTCTAGTTATAATAAAATTAAGCGCTACCACGACACTAACGACTATTATCATAATCGTCGATAAAGCATTAATAGTTGGCGGAATACCTCGTTTTAAAGTATATAAATAAATTGAAATATTCGTGCCTGTTGATCCCGCTGTAAAGTAAGATATCACGAAATCATCAAAACTCATTGTAAATGCAATTGCCGCTGCGGCAAATATTGCGACTTTTATTTGTGGGAACACAGCATAATATAAAGCCCGCATTGGGGTAGCACCTAAATCTTGAGCCGCTTCAATTAAACTCGGATCCAAACTTTTTACTTTCGGATACACGGTAATGATAACATATGGTGTACAAAAGGCGATATGGGCAAGTAACATAGTCCCATAACCTCCTTGAAGTTTTAAAGATTGAAATAAAAGTAATAATCCGATTGCGGTAACAATTTCCGGGTTTACAATAGGAATATTATTTAAGTTAATAACTACATTTCTAAATAATTTCTTATTCTTTGCTAAACCGATTGCTGCAAATGTCCCAACAATAACAGATATAATAGTCGCAAGTATCGCAATAATGAACGTCCAAATGACGGCGTTCATAATTTCTCTTGATCTAAATAATTCTCCATACCATTCAAAACTAAATCCACCCCAGGTGGTTAGACTTCGATTCGCATTGAAGCTAAATAAAACCAAACTAAATATCGGAGCGTAAACAAATAACAAAACTAAAAAGATAAAAATTCCTGATATGAGGTTATTATGCTTTTTCATCAAGTTCAACCTCCTTATTTCGATCTAATTTTTTAGTAAAGAATACCATTACCATAATAATTAACGATAAGATAATCGCAATCGCTGCGCCATAGCCCCAATTACCGGAGTCATAAAACTTCCTTTCAATTAATGTTCCGATTAACACTCTATTTTGTCCTAGATATCTAGGGATAACCATTGTAGTAGCTGCCGGTAACAATACCATTGTAATTCCTGATAGAACACCACTAATAGATAATGGTAATGTTACTTTTCTAAATGTTTTTAAATTAGAACCACCTAAATCTGCAGATGCTTCATACAGTAATGGGTCTATTTTTGATAAAACCGTATAGATAGGTAATACCATAAATGGTAAGAACACATAAACCATCCCAATAATAATTGCGAAGTCCGTGCCCAACAGGCTTGGATTAATCATATCAAATATTTGTTTCCAAGCAACAGTTCTAATTAACATATTAACCCACATAGGTGCAGTAATTAATAAAACGAGTATGGCTTGAGTAATTGGTTTTCTCTTGGTTATGTAGTAAGCCAAAGGATAACCTATAAACAAACATATCAATGTTGTCATAATGGCTAAAACAATCGAGTCCGCCATCACTTTAACGAACTCAGGTTCATTAAAAAACTGGCTAAAATATATTAAAGTAAACTTATAGTATAGACCTTGTTCCTGTATTGTAATGGCATAAAATATAATTAATAATAAAGGGATAATTATCAAACTCGATAGTAAGATATAATAAGGGATCCCTAAGAAAGTATAAGGTTTAATTTTAACCTTCCTTTTTTCCCTTTCCGCTGTCTGTAATGGTCCGTGAAACATTACCATTTCTCCATTACATGTATATCTTCTTTTTCAAAACTAACACTAACTTGTTTACCTTCTGGTTGATAGTCAGTTGTGTGAACGGTATAAATTCTAGTGTTTGTCTTCACATCAATTTCATAATGAACGCCTTTAAAAGCAACACTATCTACCACACCAGATATTGGTGTTGTCCCTTGCGGAACAATATCTAAATCTTCTGGTCTTAAGACAATATCTACTTCTTCATTACGTTTAAATCCATAATCTACACAAGGGTATTTCACCCCATCAAATTCAACTAAATAATCATCAATCATGATACCTTCAATAATGTTTGATTCCCCAATAAATTTCGCAACAAATGTGTTAATCGGTTCGTTATAAATATCTTCCGGTTTACCCACTTGTTGGATTTCCCCTTCATTCATAACAACAATCTTATCACTCATTGTTAAAGCTTCTTCTTGATCATGTGTGACATAAATGAAAGTAATTCCTGCATTACGTTGAATTTCTTTTAATTCATATTGCATCTCTTGACGTAATTTTAAGTCAAGCGCTGCAAGCGGTTCATCTAGTAAAAGCACTTTAGGTTCATTAATTAACGCACGGGCAATCGCAACCCTTTGTTGTTGACCTCCTGATAATTTATGAACACTTCTTCTTTCAAACCCTTGTAAGTTAACCATTGCTAAATATTTCATAACCTTATCAGTTAAACGTTGTTCGCGAACTTTTGGTGTTTCAAAATCAGCTTTAATGGCACTAATTTGAGCTTGTAACTTTTGTTTTTGAGTTTTATAATCCGGATTTTTTATATCAAGCGCTTTAATCTTGTCTTTTAGTTTGTTTATCTTTAACTTAAGATGAATATTTGGATCTTTAATCAGTTCTATTTCTTTATTTAACTCATCTTTTAATTTCTTTTTTGTGTTTGAGTCTTTAGCATGATCAATTCTAATTTGATAGTCTGCTTTAAGTTTATCAACTTGAATCTTAATGTTTGCTTTATTGGAATGCATTCTTAATCCGAATGCAACATTTTCAAACACATCTAAGTGTGGAAAAAGAGCATATCGTTGAAATACGGTATTAGTAGGTCTTTTATGGGCTGGAATATCCAATATATTCTTTTCATTCAATAGAACTTCACCACTTGATGGATCAACAAAACCACCAATAATTCTTAAAGTGGTTGTTTTACCACAACCAGAAGGACCCAATAATGTAACAAATTCATTTTCATAAATCTCTAAATTGATACCTTTTAAAACCACATTTTCTCCAAAAGCTTTTGTTACATTTCTAAGTTCAATTAATTTTTTCATTTTCCCCTCCATATCACTGTTTAACCTAGGTAAACTCTAACTGTTACATAGAGCCTTACAAGGCTAAACTTTGGTCATTATAAGTTTAGTAATTTTAAACTCAAAGTTAAGTTAAAATAAACATATCAATACTATTATATAAATATAAAGTCATAAGTCAAGCAATTATAAATAAATATTTTATTTGCATATTAAGGGGTTAAGTTATATAATACTACTACGGGGATGTTCATGGATTCGTCAGGGCATTATTTGTTGTATAAGCAGGTC
>JAQUCY010000062.1 GCA_028685975.1 Acholeplasmataceae bacterium
TCGGTTTAATATCCGACTCAAATATGAAATGAGACTGTAAAGAAATGAAGAATTAATTTTCTACATAGAACTTTATAGTCTTTTTTATTAGACTCTATTTTTTGGGGTGTAGTTTACTGTGCTTTTTAATAGATTAATGTATATTTATCAGTATTTTATTAAAAAATGTTGACAAAAGTTATGTTAAGGTGTATTCTCTTTATCTGCCCCCCATATACGGGGGTTATACAAAAGGAGAGTAAAAAAATGCACAAAGAACATTTAGATAAAGCGATATTTATTTTAAAAACGGCTAAAGGACAAATTGAATCTGTTATTAAAATGGTAGATGATGACAGATATTGTATCGATATCTCAAACCAAATACTAGCAGTACAATCATTATTAAAGAAGGCTAATTTAATGGTGCTTGAAAATCACTTGAACACTTGTGTTAAAGAAGCGATTGAAAATGATGATGCTGATAATAAGACTAAAGAAATTATGCAAATCATTTCACGTATGACTGGTAAATAAGTATTATTAAACATTTTAATAGAAGAACAGGAGGATTAATAATATGGATAAAGAAAAAGATATAAATAATCAAAATAAAGATTATCATGATTCGCATGATCATCGAGAACATGAGAATCATGACCATCATAATAAGGAGAATCATACTTGTCATAATCATGGTGAATATGATCACAATCATAATAAACATAAAGGGCATTGTGAATATATAAATCACACCCATGATGATCATGAACATCACAACCATGATGAACAAAAAGGTCACTGCGAACATTGTGACCATCATAAGGAAAACCATGAAGGGCACACTCACGATCATCAAGGTCACGGACATCACAGCCATAACGGTCATGAACATCATAATCATGATGATTATAGTAGGCATGCAGGACACCATCATCATGGTAATTTTAAGAAATTATTTTTAACATCATTGCCAATTGGATTGGTGATAATGTGGATTTCTCCATTGATGGGTATTAATATTCCGTTTCCGTTTCAATACACATTTCAGTACTCAGATATAGTTGCCTTAGTACTGTCATTTGTTTTGATTATTTATGGGGGTAAACCATTTTTTTCTGGTGCGGTAGATGAACTTAAGCATAAATCACCAGGAATGATGTCACTTGTATCCTTAGGGGTAGGTGTTTCATTTATTTATAGCGTACACGCAGTAATAATGCGTTATGCAACAGGTGTGCATTATATGGACTTTTTCTTTGAGTTTGCTTCATTAGTATTAATTATGTTACTTGGTCACTGGATTGAAATGGTAGCATTAGGACAGGCTGGTGATGCAAAAGAATCTTTAGCTAAATTATTACCTAAACAAGCCAATTTGGTTTTAGATATTAATGAAATCAAAGAGGTTCCTATTAGTGATTTAAAAGTGGGAGACATTATTCAAGTTTTGGCAGGTGAAAATGTTGCAGCTGATGGGGTAGTTATAAAAGGGGAATCTCGCATAAATGAAGCATTACTAACGGGTGAATCAAAACCAGTAGCAAAGGGTGTTAACGATACTGTTATTGGTGGATCTACTAATGAAAATGGGTTACTTCAAGTAAGGGTAACTAAAACAGGATCTGAATCGTTTTTATCTCAAGTACAACTTTTAATGGAAGAAGCTCAAAATCAACCATCTAGAGCTGAAGACAAGGCTAAAAAAGTAGCCAGTTATTTATTTTATATAGCATTGATTGCTGCGGTGATTTCGTTTGTTATTTGGTGGGTTGTTGCTGATTTGGATAGTGCAATTAGGTTTGCTGTGACAACCCTAGTAATTGCTTGTCCTCATGCTTTAGGGCTTGCGATACCACTGGTTATTTCAAGAAGTACTAGTATTGGTGCTAAGAAAGGCTTATTAGTTAAAAATCGAGAAGCTTATAATTTAACAACTAAAGCAACAACAATGATTTTAGATAAAACAGGAACGATAACAACAGGTGAATTTAAAGTCTTAAGAATGGATGTTCTTGATAATACTTATATAGAAGAAGAAATCATAAGTTTATTCTATGGGATAGAATCTGGTTCAAGCCATCCTATTGCTCAATCTATTATCAAATATTCCAAAGATAAAAATGTATCTGCAGTTCATTTTGATTCAGTGGAAATACTTGCAGGAAAAGGTTTAAAAGCAACGCTTAAAAAAGATATTTATGAAGTTCTAAGTCAAAAAGCCTATAATAAAGAAATTGACATCAAAGATAGTTATGGATCAACAGTTAGTATATTAACTAAAAATGGGAATGCGATTGGCGTTGTTTTATTAGGTGACGAAATCAAAGATACGAGTTATCATTTAATTGAGGCTCTTAAGAAGAAAAAGATCACACCAATCATGGCAACTGGTGATAACGAAAGTGCTGCTAAAGCAGTCGCAGATAAGTTAGGGCTATTATATTATGCTAATCAATCACCAGAAGACAAATATAACCTAGTAAAGTCTTTAAAGGACAAAGGTGAAGTTGTGATTATGGTAGGCGATGGGATTAATGATGCCCCATCCCTTATGGTTGCAGATGTTGGGGTTGCAATTGGCGCAGGTACACAAGTGGCAATTGATTCAGCTGATGTTATTTTAACTAACTCAGAACCAGGCGACATTGAAGCTTTTATAGATTTATCATTCAAGACAAATCGTAAAATGAATCAAAACTTAGTCTGGGGTGCTGGGTATAATTTCATCGCTATTCCACTCGCTGCAGGGATTCTAGCGACAGTCGGGTTCATTATTTCTCCTGCTATTGGTGCTGTTATGATGTCATTATCGACAATTATTGTCGCATTTAACGCAATGACCTTAAGATAATTAATTAAATTAGTTTGAAAAGAAAACTCCCAAACGGAGTTTTTTTCATTTTTAAAAGAAAGACTTTTTGCAACTAAAACGTGTTGAGCAAAAGCAATATCTGGAATGGTAGGCGTTTGTTCAGGCGCATTTTTATCAACAGCGGCATCAATTGATATTAAAGTGTATGGGAAAGGAAGTCATGGTTCAATGCCACATTTAAGTGTGGATACAGTTGTTTTGGCAGCAAATATTGTGACAAGACTTCAAACAATCGTATCAAGAGAAATTAATCCTATGGAAATGGCAGTTTTGACAGTAGGCGCTTTAAATGCTGGAGATACATCGAATGTTATTCCCCAAGAAGCGGTTATAAAAATAAACATTAGAGCTTATAGTGATGAAGTAAGAAAACACTTAATAGAAGGCATCAAACGTGTTACTAAAGCAGAGTGTATGGCAAGCAATTCGCCAAAAGAACCTGAATTTAGAATCTATAATGAATACCCTCTAACAATAAATGATAGAGAGGCGGCACTGAAATTAATAGAAGCATTTAAAAAATATTTAGGTGAAAATAGAGTAGCAGAGAATTACCAACCAATGTCTGCCTCAGAAGACTTATCCAATATTCCAAATGCTTTAGGGGTTCCTTATGTATACTGGGGATTTGGTGGATATTTAGATAAGGATAGAATATTACCAAACCATAATCCTGGATTCGCTCCTGATTTACATCCAACATTAGAAACTGGAACAGAGGCTGCAATTGTAGCAGTTATGAGTTATTTAGCCAAAGACAATTAGTAGTTTGTCATCAGTGTCTTGATAATATTGAGATAAAAGATACAATTTATAATCTAACAATGAAGACGATAGAAAATTAAATCTCTATTGTCTTTTTCTTTGCCCAAAAGTGTATTGAAATGGATAAGTAATACATTAATAATTAACAAAGCTTGATGCTATGGCATTGAGCTTTCTATTTTAGCCGACATTATATTAAGTATTTGGTACTATTTTTGATAAAAAGGTACTTTTTTTATTTTTAGTATAGATAAGCTAATTGTTATTTATATGGATAAGCATAACAATTTGTATATAGGGGTACAAATTATATAATGACCATGAGGAGTGATAAACATGATTGCAACAAAGTTTGATGGAAGTAAAATAAAACAATTTCAAATAATTGACCATACAGGAAAAGTTGTCAACGAAAAGTACGAACCAAAACTATCAAAAGAAGTTTTGTTAAAGATGTATAAAACAGCTGTATTGGGACGCAATGCAGATATTAAAGCGATTCAGTTTCAACGCCAAGGTAGAATGTTGTCATATGCCCCATCGATGGGACAAGAAGCAACTCAAATAGGAATTGCTGCAGCAATGGAGGAAAAAGATTGGTTCTCGCCAATGTATCGCGATACGAACTTATTTTTATACCGTGGAATACCTTTAGAAACTGTCTATTTATATTGGTATGGTAACGAAAGAGGTTCTATTCGACCTGAAGGGATTAAAATATTACCAATTAACGTTATTATTGGGTCTCAAAGTAATATTGGAGCCGGATTAGCAATGGCTTCTAAATATAGAAAAACAGATGAAGTTACAGTGTTCACGATTGGGGATGGTGGAACATCACATGGTGAGTTTTATGCGGGATTAAATTATGCTTCTGCATTTAAAGCGCCTTTAGTTGGGGTGATTCAAAATAATCAATATGCAATCTCAACGCCGACATCCGTTCAAACTGGTGCAGAAACGTTTGCTCAAAAAGCAGTCGCGTTTGGGGCACCGTTTGTTCAAGTTGATGGGAATGATTTTTTAGCTGTTTATGTGGCAGTAAAAGAAGCCATCGATAGAGCTAGAAAAGGGGAAGGTCCAAGTTTAGTGGAAGCTTATACTTACCGTATGGGACCTCATACAACATCTGATGATCCTTCGATTTATCGAACCAAAGAAGAAGAACAATCTTGGGATCACAAAGATCCGATTTTGCGTTTTAAAGCTTATCTTATTAACAAAGGCTATTGGAGCGAAGAAGAAGATAAAGCATTAATTGAGGCAGTGAATAAAGAAATCAATGAAACATTTAGAAAAGTTGAATCTTATGGGGATAATGTTGATTTAATTGAAATCTTTGAACATACCTACGAAGAGATGACACCTCAATTAAAGGAACAATATGAAACCCATAAAGCATTTTTAAAGGGGAGTGAATAATATGCCAATTACATTATTAGAAGCGATTAATCAAGCCTTAGATATGGCATTAGAAAACGATGAGAATGTGGTTGTGTTTGGAGAAGACACGGGTTATGAAGGCGGCGTATTTAGAGTAACTGCAGGTCTTCAAAAGAAATATGGCAAAGAACGTGTTTTTGATACGCCAATAGCTGAAGATGCCATTATAGGTACCGCAATTGGTATGGCTATTAATGGCTTAAAACCAATTGCAGAAATCCAATTTGATGGATTTATTTTTCCTGGATATAACCAGTTAGTCACACATGCAGCACGGTTTAGAAATAGAAGCAGAGGACAATTTACAGTTCCAATGGTTGTTAGAATTCCAGTTGGTGGCGGTATTAGAGCTTTAGAACACCATTCTGAATCTTTAGAAACTATTTTAGGTCATATTCCTGGATTGAAGGTTGTTATTCCTTCTACGCCATATGATGCAAAAGGATTATTATTAGCGGCTATTAAAGATCCAGATCCAGTTATTTTTATGGAACCAAAACGTATTTATAGAGCTGGTAAACAGGAAGTTCCAGAAGGGTATTATGAAGTTCCAATTGGTAAAGCAAATGTTATCAAAGAAGGGACCGATATTACGGTAGTCGCATGGGGGGCTTTGGTTAGAGAAGTTGAAAAAGCAGTTAAAGACTTAGAAGATATATCCGTAGAAATAATTGATTTAAGAACCATTTCACCTATAGATGAAGAAACTATTCTTAATTCGGTTAAAAAAACGGGGCGTTTTATGGTGGTTCACGAAGCAGTTAAGTCTTACGGACCCGCTGCTGAATTAATCACTTTAGTGAATGAAAAAGCTTTTTATCATTTAGAAGCTGCACCAGTCAGAATAACTGGGTTTGATATTACAGTTCCACTTGCGAGAGGCGAACATTATCATTTCCCTAATGTTGAAAATATTAAACAACAATTACAACGCTTAGCGGTTGTTAAACCATAAAGGAGGCTTATATGTTTACATTTAAATTTCCGGATATCGGAGAAGGTATTCATGAAGGAACTATCCTAAAATGGCATGTTAAAGTTGGAGATAAGGTAGCTGAGGGAGACTTATTAGTGGTTGTTGAAACCGATAAAGTAAATGCTGAATTAACTTCACCAGAAGCAGGAACTATTAAAGAACTAGGTCCTAAAGAAGGTGAAATCATTCATGTTGGTGATACGGTTGCCTTGATAGATAACGGTTCAGGTGGAAATGAAGAACCACAAAAAATTGAATCAGTAAAAGAAACTAAAGAAGAAAAACCAAAAGAAAACGGAGCAGGTGTTGTTGGTGAGATAATGGTATCTGATGAAATTATTGGATCTTATCAAACAGAGGCTAAAAAGACTACTTCTCGTGTTTTAGCATCACCGGTTGCGAGAAAAATAGCCAGTGATATGAATGTTGATTTAAGTAC
>JAQUCY010000063.1 GCA_028685975.1 Acholeplasmataceae bacterium
GAATATTTTAATAAAAATTCTTTTATTATGCCTAAAAATGGGCATTTTTTAAATTTTATCCACACTATAAAGAAAAAAGGACCATAAAGTCCATTGAAGAAAATTAATTCTTCATTTCTTTACAGTCTCTTTTAATTTATTCATTATGTCTTAGTGCATCAACTGGGTGTTTTCTAGCAGCCATTGCAGATGGAATTAATCCAGCAATGAAGGTCAGAATTACAGATATAATTGTCATAGCCCCAGCATGAACAATCGTCATTTGTAATACATTATTCATCATCGGTTCAATATTTCTTATTAAATGATTTAACGGGAAAGTTAATATAAAACTAATTAAGGAGCCAATTATTCCACTGGTTAACCCAGTTAAGAATGTTTCACTATTAAAGACACGTTTGATGTCTTTTTTTCTTGCCCCAAGGGCTCGTAAGATACCGATTTCTTGAGTTCTTTCAATAACACTGACATAAGTAATTATGCCAATCATTATCGAAGAAACTACTAAACTAATTGAGGCAAATATAACAAGGACAATTTGTATCATATTTACTACTTGTCCTAAAGTAGTTCCAACCGTTTCCGCGATATCAGTATAAAGTATTCGTTCATCACTATCTGGAGTAAATTGAAGATTATATTCATCTAAAACCGCTCGAATTGCCTGTTTATCTTCATAACTATTAGGATAAATCGCAATCATAATTGGAATATCATTAACACCTAACGTAATTAGAGCTTCGTCTTTACCTACATATTTGTCATTTGTAGAATCATAAATGAATGGCGTACCTGCTGGAAAACCAGGTAAAGAAAACAGTAAATAGTTTGTATCTTGTTGTTCAATCCCTATATCACTATTTTGAGCCATTTCTATGAAAGCTTCTGCCATGGTTTGAGAACCATAAATACCATCAGCCATCGCAAATGTAGCATCTTCTTTAGTCTTTAAAACCCCTACAACCTCTAATATAAATCCTTTTTCATAAGCAGAGTCTAAATTGGTGTTAACTTGATAAACTGGTTTAGCTGGATCTGTAATATCGCGATAAAAATAATCATTATAGTGAGGTAAAACTACTGTTTTTCCTAGGACATCTTCATATTTTACATTCGTAAGATTTTCAATACCTAATGCCTTAAGAACACGTTCGTCTACTTGATAAAAATTATTCACCAAAATAACAACTTCAAAAACATCTGTCCTACTTTGATCAGGATAATCTCCTACAAGTGGGTCATAATATTGACGCATAAAATCTGCATCCAATTGTGTAAAAACATTTTGACTATCAATAACATAAGCATTACCCGTATTATCTTCTTGAAGAAATACTGGATTAAACCCATATCCTAATTCTATTGTGTTATATGTTTCAGGATTTAGGTTTTCTCTCAAATAATCAACATATTCATGAGAAATAGGATTTTGATAGGTTGATTCATTGGTTCTATCTTCCCGATTATAGGTTTTGAATGTCCCTGTGTCTTCTGGTTCATTTAAATACTGTCTAATATTTAAATCTTGATGGATTTTAGTGACCATCAAAGGAACACCAGCTAATGAATCAGTCTCTAGTTTCCTAATTAATGAATTAAAACCATTCCCCAGCGCTAAAACTAATAAAACGCCAATTATTCCAATAGAACCCGCGAATGCGGTGGTTAGAGTTCTTCCCTTTTTAGTAATTAAATTTCTAAATGATAGCTTTAATGATTGGAGATAACTCATAGAAGTCTTTTTAGGTTTATATGATAATTCACTTGAAGTTTTTAATACTTCTGTTTGTGTGTCACTAACAACGTTACCATCCAATAAGTTGATGGTTCTAGTTGCATATTCTTTAGCAAGTTCCTTATTGTGTGTAACCATAATCACTAATGTTTCTTTTGAAATTTCACGTATTAAGTCTAAAATTTGAATACTTGTTTTAGTATCAAGTGCACCAGTAGGTTCATCAGCTAAAATGATTTCTGGATTATTAGATAACGCTCGAGCAATCGCAACTCTTTGTTTTTGCCCACCCGATAACTGATTAGATTTTTTATACATTTGATCTTCGAGACCAACTCTTTTTAAAACTTCAATCGCTCTTTGTCGACGTTCTTTAACTGGAACACCGCTTAATGCCATTCCCATTTCAACATTTTCAATAATAGAAATATGATTAATTAAATGATAATTTTGGAAAATAAATCCAACTTTATTATTTCTATAGTAATCCCAATCATTATCCTTAAAATTTTTAGTTGATTTCCCTTCAATAATTAAATCACCGTCGGTGTATTGATCTAAACCGCCAATAATATTCAATAATGTGGTCTTTCCACAACCTGAAGGTCCTAATATAGCGACAAATTCAGCTTTAGAAAAGGTTAGGTTAATCGAATGTAATGCGGTAAAATCACTTCCAGCTATTTTATAATTTTTCTTAATATTTTTTAACTTAAGCATAAAAAAAACACCTCACTGTAGAATTATTATAGCACAACAGGAGGTGGATAATACGCAAATACGTAAACATATATTGATAAAAGTGTTTACATTTTATCTAAAACAACAATTGTTTCAGTTTCAGTGGTTTGGTAAAACATTTTAACAGGAATAATATTTCTAATTTTATATTTAGTTAATAATAAATTTAAGTCTCTAGATAAAGTTCTTAAATTACATGAAATATAAATTATTTGTTCAAATGTTTTTGATATTATGGTATCTATTATTTCTTTAGATAATCCACTTCTTGGAGGGTCAAAGATAATTCCTTCTACTTCTAATTGGTTAATCTTATCATCAACATTGCCTAAGATGGCTTCAACGTTTTTAAGATTATTTAATTTTATCGATTCATTCGCGCTATTGATAGAATCTTGATTAATATCAACAGAAAACACCTGTTTGGCTTTTTTAGAAATGATTTGCCCAATTATTGCTGCACCAGCATAAGCATCCAAATAAGTAATTGGTTTAATCTCCTCTAAAACACGTTTATAAAGTAGTTCTGTCACAGAATAATTGGTTTGAAAAAATCCTGTTGGATATAGTCTAAATTTAAGTCCTAATAGTTCAAGTGGTAAGTAAGCCTCCCCTTTTAATAATATTGAGACCCCTCCCAAGTTTTCCGATTCAATTTCTGATATGTTTTGATACATAGAATAAGCTTTTATTTCGCTTAAAATTAATTCTTTTTCATACCACTTTTCAGTAGTTGTCGTAAAAATAATCATTAAATCTTTTTTGTTGCTTCTTAAGGTTATTTTCTTAAGTGACTCATCAATTAATGCATATTTATCAAACAGTTTATTCAACTGTTCAATTCCTTTATTAATAACCTCATCCGCCAATAAATGAGAATCTAAAACTTCAAGCTGGTGGCTTTTGTTTTCAAAGGATCCGAGTTTTAACTTATTTCCTATCTTTTTAACATGTAACGTTATTTTATTACGGTAATAAACTGGTTTATTATCTGTAATTATCTCCTCAACCTTAATTTCTAAATTACTAATCTTTTTAAATGTTTCTTTTGTTAATCCCATTTGATAATCTAATTGAACTTGATTATCTAAATGATACAAACTAGCATAACTTAATGGGAAATTATTTTTTCTATAAGGGCTTCTTTGTTTAAATTTAATTACTTCTCCAAACCCATAACTTTTATTTGTTTTAGTAATTTTAACTTCAGCAATTTCACCTTTTAACATATTGTCTATAAAATAAACGAAACCTTCTTTTTTACAGACACCTTTACCATTAAAATCTAAATCTACACATTCTAAAATCATTGTTTTTTCCTTTTTTCTAGTTCCTTATAAAAATAAGCTAACCCCGCTTCACTGGTTTCCTTATATTTAGAATCCATATCTAAACCTGTTTGATACATGGTTTTTACTATCATATCAAATGATATTTTTCTGGTATTAAATAAAACAAGCGCTAACTCACTTGCATTAATGGCACGCGTTGCGGCTACTGCATTTCTTTCAATACAAGGGATTTGGACATAGCCCCCGACCGGATCGCAAGTCAGTCCTAAATAATGTTCCATCGCAATTTCAGCTGCGTATTCAATTTGATCAATTGTTTCTCCTTTAATATAGGCATAAGCTGCTGCAGCCATACTGCAGGCTGAACCAATTTCGGCTTGACAACCTGCTACAGCACCGCTAATAGAAGCATTTTGAATAATTAGGTTGCCAATTAATCCAGCAATTGCTAATGCTTCTATAATCTTTTTCTTAGATATACCTTCAATTTTAGAAACAAAATATAACACAGCTGGTAAAACACCACTTGCTCCACAGGTCGGTGCGGTAACCATTAAACCACCGGAAGCATTTTGCTCACCAGTAGCAAAAGCATAAGCTGATAGTAATGTTCTGTCTTTTAAAGATCCGTCTTTTAATGATAAAGCGTTGTTAAACAAAGCATTTGCTTTTCTTTGAACCATTAATTCTCCTGGTAATACGCCTTTAGTCGCAAGACCTTCTTCAATGGTATTACACATTTGTCTAAATACGTCTTCTAAATAAATAAAAGTATCTTTTGTTTCATACTTTTTAATATAGTCAATTAAACTTAACTTATTTTTTGAGATAAATGCTTTAATTTCATCAAAAGTAGATTCATTATATATGGGTTCATAAACTGTTTGATTACCATCAAAGATAATTTCTCCACCGCCAATCGATTGAACAGCAATCTTCTTAATGAGTTTTTGATTGTCATAAACCTCAAAAATAAGTTGATTCGGATGAACCGATAAATCTATTTGTTTATCAAATGTAACATTTTTTAAGATGTCTTTAATAACCATCAAAGTTAAATGTCCTTCTCCGGTCAATGCTAAAGAGTTGTATAAAACAACTTTATACAACTTATTAGGATATAAGGCTTTTACCTTTTCTGCAGCTATTGCTGGTCCCATTGTGTGACTTGAAGAAGGACCATGTCCAATTTTAAAAACAGATTTAATTGACTTCATAGGCTTTAAAAATATGTGTGTATTTTTTAACTAAATAATCAACATAATAGTTTGGATCAAATGGTTTTTTTGTTGATAATAGTATTAATTCTTTTGGTGTTTTTAATTTCCCATATTGGTGAATATGTTCTTTTAACCAACTATTAATTTTACTAATTTCATTATTCTTAATGCATTGTTCAATGTTAATTTCTTTATCCATCGCAGCATATATTTGTGCAGCATAAGCACTCCCTAAAGCGTAGGTTGGAAAATATCCAAAAGAGCCTAAACTCCAGTGAATATCTTGCAAGACCCCAGAAGCATCACTCTTAACTGTTAGCCCTAAATATTTTTTGTATAACTTATTCCATATCTTCGGAAGATCTTTTGGTTGAAGCTTACCATTAAACAATGCTTTTTCTATTTCATAGCGAATCATAATATGCAAACTGTAAGTTAACTCATCTGCTTCAATTCTTATAAAATCTCGTTTTACTCGATTCACATATAAATGAAATTGATCAGCAGTTACATTTTTTAATTCTTTAGAAAATGTCTGTTGTAAGGATGGATAATGGGTATCCCAAAATGCTTTTGAGCGGCCTATCATATTTTCAAATAATCTTGATTGAGATTCATGAATTCCCATGGATATCCCACCAGCTAAAATAGAACCATCAAACTCAAGATTCACTTGTTGTTCGTAAATACCATGACCCATTTCGTGAATGGTTGAGAAAATAGCGGAATCTAATAAATCTTCACGATAAGCAGTTGTTACCCTAGTATCAACTGACACGACACCGCTAGTAAAAGGGTGAACAGATTCTTTGATAACACCTTTTTTAAAATCATAAGATAATATCTCCGCTAATCTATGATTAAACTGTTTTTGTTTTTCTACGCTAAAAGAACCTTTCGTTAAAATTCTAGGAAATTTTTGTTTGATTTTTGCAGTATTCAAAACAAAAGGAACCAGTTTCTCATTCAATACCTTAAAGAACTCATCATACTCTTTGATACCCATGTTTTCTTCATACATATCAAGTAAAACATCGTAACCTTTCAATGTATCCGTTTCTAAGTATTTAATGAGTTTCTTTTGAAAAACAATGATTTCCTCTAACGTTGGTAAAAAAGCCTCAAAATCGTCATTTTTCTTAGCTTCTGCCCAAATTTGACTACTCTTAGAAACTAATACTTGATAAGCAATGTATTCATCTTGAGGAATTTTCCTTAATTGATCAACACTTTTCTTTTCCAATTCAATTTCTCTTTTAAATGGACCTGTTAAATTTTCTTTGGATAAGTGGTCAATTGCAGCTAATCTTTTTTCATCCATTTCAAGTTTATAAACTTGATTATATAGGACTTCTAATTGCATAGTTCTATATGTTTTGGAATCTTTTGGAGCTTCAGTTTCATCATCCCATCCCATTAACCATAATGCGTACTTATAAGCGTTAATTTCTTTCTTAAACTGTTCATAGATTTGTTTCATATAATTCT
>JAQUCY010000064.1 GCA_028685975.1 Acholeplasmataceae bacterium
CTCGCTTTTTTACTTTGTATTTGATATAATGATATAGATTTTAAGGAGTGATTAAATTGGATGAACATTTAACAGAACAACAACAGGTTAGAAGAGATAAACTAAAAGAATTAGAACAATTAGGGGTAGATCCATTCGGCTCTCGATTTGATAGAACCCACACCTCTAAAATGATATTTGATGAATATGACAAGTACGATCATGATACATTAATAGAAATGGAACATGAAGTCACCATCGCAGGTAGAATTATGCGTAAAAGAATTCAGGGAAAAGCTGGATTTTTAACTCTACAAGATGTTGATGGTCAAATTCAAATTTATGTAAGAAAAGATATGGTTGGCGATTCAGCTTACGAAGTCTTTAAGCTTGCTGACTTAGGCGACATTATTGGTATATCTGGCTTAGTGTTTAGAACTAAAACAAACGAATTAACCATTAAAGCTAAAGTATATACCCACCTTTCAAAAGCATTAAGACCCCTACCAGATAAATGGAGTGGTCTACAAGATGTTGAAGAGGCACGAAGAAGACGTTATGTTGACTTAATCGTTAACGAAGATTCGAAACGAATTGCCTTAACAAGACCAAAAATCATTAGGGCTTTCCAAAGATTCTTTGATGGACGTGGCTTTGTTGAAGTAGAAACCCCTGTGTTACAACCTATCTTAGGTGGTGCTACCGCTAGACCATTTATCACCCATCATAACGCTTTAGATATGGAATTTTATTTAAGAATCGCCACTGAACTTCCCTTGAAAAAATTAATCGTTGGTGGGTTAGAGAAAGTATATGAAATTGGTAGACTTTTTAGAAACGAAGGTATGGATGCGAAACATAATCCTGAATTTACTACTGTTGAAGCTTATCAAGCCTATTCCGATATGGAAGGTATGATGGATTTAGTGGAAGATGTTTTAAGTTATGTAACCTTTGAAATCTTAGGTAAATATGATATTAACTATCAAGAGAAAGAAATTTCTTTGAAAAAAGGATTCAAACGTATCAGTATGACTGATTCTATTAAAGAGGTAACGGGTATTGACTTTAAAGAAGTCCACTCATTTGATGAAGCCAAAGAAATTGCTAAAAACCATCATATTAAAGTTGAACCTCATTTCACAACTGGCCATATCATTGAAGCGTTCTTTGATGCCTTTGTAGAAGATAAGATCGTTCAACCAACCTTTATTACTGGTCATCCAACAGAAATTTCACCACTTGCGAAAAAGAACAAACAAGATCCACGATTTGCAGATAGATTTGAATTGTTTATTGATGGTCGAGAATATGCCAACGCATTTAGTGAATTAAATGATCCAATTGATCAAAAAGAAAGATTTTTAAATCAATTGAAAGAAAGAGAACTTGGAAACTTAGAAGCCAATGAAATGGATACAGACTTCATTGAAGCATTAGAATACGGGTTACCTCCAACAGGTGGCTTAGGGATTGGGATAGATAGATTTGCGATGTTAATTACTGATGTCAACAACATTAGAGACATCATCTTATTCCCACATATGAAACATAAAGAAACAAAATAATATTGATAAAGGGACTTTCGAAGTCCCTTTATTTTTTAATCAACCGTATTAAAATTTGTTTCTAAGAAAGTCACATTTAAATCAAGTATTTCATTATCTCTTAAGACTGTGAAGGTAACCGTATCGTTACTTCTCACTTTCAATAAAAGATCTGAAACTTGATAAAGTCTATCTAATGGATAGGTAATTTCATTAAGCGTAATACTTATAAATTGATCTGCCACTTCAAAATGATTTGAAGCTAAAGAGCCTGCATTAATCGATTGTATCTCAATAGTTTCTTTAATTTCAATTTGATCTGTTAATTCATTATAACTAACAACGGTATCTTTAACCCTCATCATAATACCTAAAAATGCTTTTTTAACTTTTTCATTTGGTTTATTATCACTATGATAAATAATATTATCCGCAACATTAAAGACGATATTTGATGGGATCGCATAACCAATACTTTCGATTGACTCATCTACCATCTTCGCATTTACTATCCCAATTACTCGACCTTCACTATCAAATAATCCTCCACCAGAATTACCACTATTAATCGCCGTATCAACACGCAAAACTCGATAGGTAATTACGTCAGTGTTTGTGCTATTAGGCATTTCAATGTATTCACTTTCAAGTGAAATAATCCCTTGAGTGGCACTAATACCATGATTTTCAGGGTTACCAATTGCGATTGCGATATCACCAGCTTGTAACGTGTCTGAATTTACATATTCAACCTTCTCAGCCATACTATTTTTTAATATTTCTGAGTTCGTAACTTTTAATACAGCGATATCATATGTTTCTGACCCACCAATATAGGTCGCTCTTATTAAATTATCTTCTTGTTCAAGGCCATATAAAGAAACATAGATTTCATCGCTTATTTTATTTGTGGTATTACTCTTTGAGTCATAAACAACGTGATGATTTGTGATAATATAAGCTGTTCCAGATGCTTTATCTAATTTGTAGATAATCCCACTACCAGCACTTCCATATTCAACAATATTTTCTTTAGGAAATCCAAAGATTGGATTGGTTGTTTCAACCCGTTTAAAGACCGCTCTAATACTAAGACTACTCTTTAATCCTTTTTGAATGGCTTTTGTTGAATCATTGGTAATGGTAACATCCATATATGCATCGATAAATTCCAAGATCGTTCCCGAAAACCCATTTTCTACTGCCGTGTTATATAAATCTTCTACTGTAATATCATTTGATTGAATATTGGTTTGGTTAGAAATGAAAATAGTTTGCGTAGTTCCATCAGAAAAGTAGATCAGATATTCCTGTTTATTATCTTTTTCTTCTAAAAAGACTACACTTTCAATTTTTGGTTGTTCTCTAGATTGGGTGGGGATTGTTAAATCACATCCGGTAAGCGTCATTGAAATCACAAATAAACTAATGGTTATTAATATTTTTTTCATAAAGTCACTCCTTTTTTTACTTAACGGTATTATATCACTCAAAAACTAAAAACCCAAAAAAAGATTAAAAAAACCATCACCTGATGGTTTAATTTTCTTCAAGTAAATCATATTCTCCAGCAATATCGTAGAATATATCACCAATCGGATAAAAATTTAAGCCGTATTCATCGTATAATTTCACAGATACTTGATCTAGTTTTTCATAAAGTTCGACTGGTGCATCTTCTTTTCTTTCGATGATGCTTAGAATTTCTTGTTCAATATCATTTAATGGTTTCGTCTTTTCTTCTTCACCTTCAACAGCATCATATAGTTCATTTTCCATTTCAATGGTGTTCAACAACAAAATAATAGTTGGTGCTTGTTTATCAAGGGCATAGACATCGCCGTTATAGGTATGTTCTAAGATTAGACTAATTTGATCAAATTGTTCGAATAGATAGTAAAACCCAGCATTAAAAATGTTAAATTCTTCTTCATCTAACTCGTTAGTTTCGATGTTTTTATCATATAAATGCTGAATAACGTCAAATATATGTTTGTATCTGTCCATTAATAATGATTCTGCTAAGTTTAGTTTATCAAACAAATTTGAATTTTCAACTAACCAACTGGCATAATCATGGAAAACTTTATCATCCATTCTTTCACCTTCTTCAATAGATTATATTATACCGATTATTAAAATATAATCAAGTAGGATGACAACTGATTTAAAGTTCTTAATGTTCAAAAAAAGAGTACTTTTCAGTACTCTTTCAATAGGTTAATTTAGGCTTTGTTAACTGATCCAAACATTGTTAGTTTTTCTCTAACTACTTGTTTGATAGCTTCAGCACCCGGTGCTAGTAATTTACGAGGGTCAAAACCTTTACCAATCTTGTCTTTACCTTCTTCAATATACTTTCTAGTTGCTGCCGCGAATGCTAATTGACATTCTGTGTTAACGTTAATTTTTGATACCCCTAAGCTAATCGCTCTTAAAACTTGATCTTCAGGAATACCAGTACCACCATGTAATACAAGTGGAATACCACCTGTTACATCACTGATTTCTTTTAATAAATCAAAGTTTAAACCTGCCCAGTTTGTTGGGTATGTTCCGTGAATGTTACCAATACCAGCTGCGAATAAATCCACACCTAATGAAGCAACCAAACGGCATTCTTCAACATCAGCTTGTTCACCAGTTGATACAACACCATCTTCTTCTCCACCAATACCACCAACTTCGGCTTCTACTGAAACACCTTTAGCATGAGCAGCTTTTAAAACTGCTTTTGTTTTTTCAACGTTTTCGTCGATTGGATAATGTGATCCATCAAACATAACTGAGGTAAATCCTGCTTCTAATGCTTTAAATGAACCGTCATATGAACCATGGTCTAAATGGATTGCCACAGGAACTGTGTATCCATAATTATTAATTAATTCTGTTACCATTGCAACAACCGTTCTAAATCCGCCCATATATTTAGCTGCACCTTCTGATACCCCTAAAATAATCGGTGAATTTAATTCTTGTGCAACGGCAAGTGCACTTTTAGTCCACTCTAAGTTATTGATGTTAATTTGTGCTACAGCGTAGCCTTCTTTTCTAGCTTTTTGTAGCATTTCTTTTGCTGAAACTAATGCCATATTTAATATCCTCCTAAATAATTTATTTCCATACTTATTATACGCCTAAATCTCTTATATTACAAATGAATACAGTTACATTTTCGAATCTTTAAATGTTTTACATGCTTTGACAAATCCACAAAATAACGGATGTGGTCTTAACGGTCTTGATTTAAATTCAGGGTGGAACTGTGATGCCACAAAGAAGTCATTCTTTGGGTGTTCAATAATCTCAATGCCTTCATAGTCTGTATTAATGCCACTGAATACCATTCCGGCTTGTTCAAATTGACTTTGATAAGCCTTATTAAATTCATACCGATGACGATGTCTTTCAGACACTTCAGTCATATTATAAACTTTATGAGCCAGTGTACCTTTTTTAATTCTAAATGAATTAGCCCCTAAACGTTGTGTTCCGCCTAATTTGTTTAAATCCATGTCTTTCATTAAATCTATCACTGCGTATTTAGAATGTGGATGGAATTCACTTGAGGTTGCATCCTTTATCCCCAACACATTTCTCGCAAATTCGATTGCTGTTAGTTGTAGCCCTAAACAAATACCTAAGAATGGAATGTTGTTTTCTCTCGCATATTGAATCGCTAAAATTTTTCCATCCGTTCCTCTTTTACCAAACCCACCTGGTACTAAAATACCATCCAAGCTTTTTAGGGTAAAAGAAACATTCTCTTCAGTGATTTTTTCACTATTTAACCAGACTAATTTAATGTGTCTCTCTAAATGGTACCCTGCATGATTCAATGACTCACTGACACTTAAATAGGCATCATGTAAACTAACATATTTCCCCACTAAACCAATGGTAACACTTTGATCTAGTTTGCTAATTTTACTAATTAAGTTTTCCCAAGGCATTAAATTAGACTCCTGTTTCGCATTCAAATTAAAGTGAGAGAGAATCTTATCATCAATATGTTGATTCTTCAAATTTAGAATCATCTTATAAATGATATCAACATCAACAGATTCAAATACCAAGTCCTTATTAACGTCACAGAATAAAGCAATTTTTTCTTTTATATCACTAGATACAGGTACTTCACTTCTTAAGACAATCATATCCGGTGTTATCCCAAGACTTCTAAGTTCTTTTACCGAATGTTGAGTAGGTTTGGTTTTGATCTCATTAGCGGCTTTTAAAAATGGTAGTAAAGTTGTATGAATATAAAGGGTATTTTCATAACCAATATCTCTTCTTGTTTGCCTAATAGCTTCTAAGAAAGGAAGAGATTCAATATCTCCAACCGTCCCTCCAATTTCAGTAATCACGACATCAGCTTTTGAGCTGACAGCCGCATCTTTTAAACGTTGTTTAATTTCATTAGTAATGTGTGGAATAACTTGAATAGTTGCGCCCAAGTATTCGCCATTTCTTTCTTTATCAATAACAGTTGAATATATCTTTCCTGTTGTTACACTAGATTCCTTACTTAAGTTTTCGTCAATAAAACGCTCATAGTGCCCTAAATCAAGGTCGGTTTCTGCCCCATCTTCAGTCACAAAAACTTCTCCATGTTGATACGGACTCATTGTCCCTGGATCGACATTAATATAAGGATCAAATTTTTGCATAAAGATTTTAAAACCTCTATTTTTTAGTAATTGTCCGATTGACGAAGCCATAATACCTTTCCCTAAAGAGGATACTACCCCGCCTGTAACAAAGATAAATTTCGTTTTCATAATGACCTTGTATACTCAGAACTGTAATAATAGTTAGAGTATAACTTCCTTTCTTTCTATTGTTATAATTAAATTAAGCACTGTGGATTTGTGTCATATTTGTATAGCTTTGACTATTGAAGGAGACTCTTAC
>JAQUCY010000065.1 GCA_028685975.1 Acholeplasmataceae bacterium
GTTTTTCTTCATTATGTTTCAACATTATATATTGGCAAGTTAGATTTTGCATTAAACAAATATAAACAAAATGAAGATTTAGAAGAGTTTGAATTGTCATTAGATAAGGCTTTTTATGAGATTTTAAGAGATTATACTTATCAATCTGATACATTTGGACCAATCATGATGTATGTTTTCTTAAAAGAAAAAGAATTGGAAAATATTAGAGTACTTTACTTTGATAGAACAACTGATTTATCCAAATTATTTAGTGAGGTAAACCTATGAAAGAAGTCGTTGCAATTGGTTCAAGTGAAAATGTAATGTTGTTTCAAAGTGTGGGTATTCAAGCCTATATTATTTCGGATGAAACTTTACTAAAAGAAACGATTGATGAACTTGCTAAAGAAACAAAGATTATCTTTGTTGGTGAGGCATTAGAACCCTTAATGATTGATATTAAAAAGAAATATGAAGACCGAGCTTATCCGATTATTGTCTCTATTCCAATGGAGGGAATAAAGAGTAATTTAGGGTTAGAAAAATTAAAGAAAGATGTTGAAAAAGCTGTTGGCATTTCAATATTCTAGGAAGGTGATTGTATGGAAAAACACGGAACCATTGTAAAAGTTTCGGGACCACTTATTGTTGCTGAACAGATGAAAGACGTTCAAGTATATGACGTGGTTAGAGTAAGTGAAAAAAGATTGTTAGGTGAAGTTATCGAACTTAGAGATGACTTAGCTTCAATTCAAGTATATGAAGAAACAGCAGGGATTGGGCCAGGTGAACCTGTTTTTTACACGTATCAACCTTTAAGCGTTGCTTTGGGACCTGGGCTTGTAAGTGGAATCTTTGATGGGATATTAAGACCATTAGATAAAATTTATGAAATGACTGGGACACATATTCCCTTAGGAATTAACGTTGATCCCTTAAACAAAGAAACGCTTTGGGAGTTTGTTCCTAAAGCTAAAGTAGGTGACTACTTAACTGGTGGAATGGAAGTTGGTTATGTCGATGAAACAAAAGTAGTTAGACATAAAATTATGGTTCCACCAAATGTAAGTGGTAAATTAATTAGTATCAATGGTGGTAAACATACGATTACCGATATCATATATGAATTAGAAATTGATGGGGAAGTTAAAGGTTTTACGATGGTTCAATACTGGCCAGTGAGACGAAAAAGACCTTATATTAAAAAGATTGCCCCAACAGAACCGATGATTACCGGTCAAAGAGTAATTGATACTTTATTTCCTATAGCAACAGGTGGTATTGCCGCTATTCCTGGTCCGTTTGGATCGGGTAAAACAGTGGTTCAACACCAATTATCAAAATGGGCGGATGCCGATATGATAGTTTATGTTGGATGTGGGGAACGTGGTAATGAAATGACCGACGTTTTAATGGAGTTTCCGAAGTTAAAAGACCCTAAAACTGGGGAATCTTTGATGCAAAGAACAGTTTTGATTGCGAATACATCAAATATGCCAGTTGCCGCAAGAGAAGCCAGTATATATACTGGTATTACGATTGCTGAATATTTTAGAGATATGGGCTATAAAGTCGCAATTATGGCTGACTCAACGTCTAGATGGGCTGAAGCATTAAGAGAAATGAGTTCAAGACTAGAAGAAATGCCTGGTGAAGAAGGCTATCCGGCCTACCTTTCATCTCGATTAGCTGAATTCTATGAAAGAGCAGGTTTAGTAGAAACATTAGGCGGCCAGTCTATTGGTGCTGTAACTGCAATTGGTGCCGTATCACCTCCAGGTGGAGACACATCAGAACCAGTCAGCCAAGCAACCTTAAGAATTGTTAAAGTGTTTTGGGGATTGTCTTCAAGTTTAGCCTATAAAAGACATTTTCCTGCGATAGATTGGTTAAATAGTTATTCACTTTATGAAGACGCTATTCATGAATCTTTAGATAAAGAAGAACCTAATTGGTCTAGGCAAGTTAGACGTTCAATGGCGCTGTTACAGGAAGAGGCTTCACTTGAAGAAATCGTCAGGTTGGTTGGGATTGACACTTTAAGTCCTTATGATAGAATCAAACTTATTACCACTCAAATGATTAGAGAAGATTATTTACATCAAAATGCATTCAATGAAATTGATACTTACACATCATTACATAAACAATATTTAATGTTAAATACGATTTTAACTTGGTATGATTTAGCAAGAGAAGCATTAGATAACGATAAATCATTTCAGGCGATTGACCAAATGGAAATAAAAGAACAAATAGGACGTTTAAAATATGTCGAAGAATCTAAGGTTGATGTTGAAGTTGATCAGATCTTAGATAATATGCGTCATGAATTTGACACACTAGAGGTGGAATAAGATGGCGATAAAAGAGTATAAAACAATTAAAGAAGTTGTTGGACCATTAATGTTGGTTCAAAACACGGAAAATGTTAAATATGATGAATTAGTAGAAGTTCGCTTGAAAAACGGAGAAAAGCGAATTGGAAAGGTATTAGAGGCTTCTAAAGAGGGCGCTTTAGTTCAGTTGTTTGAATCTGCTCAAGGTCTAAAGATTGATGATGCCAAAGCTGTTTTCCTAGGTCATGGGATTGAAATTAATCTATCACCAGATATGTTAGGTAGAGTATTTGACGGTATGGGTAGACCGATTGATGGTAAAGGGGAAGTTATTAAAGAAGCGACACAAAATATTAACGGTGAACCAATTAACCCATTTGCTAGAGATTATCCAAGTGAATTTATTCAAACAGGTGTTAGCGCAATTGATGGTTTAAATACGTTAGTCCGTGGACAAAAATTACCAATTTTCTCAGGTTCAGGCTTACCACATAGTAAACTAGCGGCACAAATAGCCAGACAAGCTCAAGTATTGGGGACAGCAGATAAATTTGCGGTTGTGTTCGCAGCAATCGGGATTACCTTTGAAGAATCTAATTTCTTTATTGAAGATTTTAAGAGAAGTGGGGCATTAGAAAGAACGGTTATGTTTGTTAACTTAGCCAATGACCCAGCGATTGAGCGTATTGCAACCCCAAGAATGGCAATGACTGTAGCTGAATATTTAGCTTTTGAGTTGGATATGCATGTGCTTGTTATTATGACAGATATTACGAATTATGCTGAAGCATTAAGAGAAGTTTCCGCAGCTAGAAAAGAAGTTCCAGGACGAAGAGGTTATCCAGGGTATATGTATACTGACTTGGCATCTATCTATGAAAGAGCAGGAAGAATCAGGGGTAGAAAGGGTTCCATTACTCAAATTCCAATTCTTACGATGCCTGAAGACGATAAAACCCATCCAATTCCTGACTTAACTGGTTACATTACAGAAGGACAAATTATTTTATCAAGAGAACTTAACCTAAGGGGCATTACCCCACCAATTGATGTATTACCATCTTTATCAAGATTGAAAGACAAGGGAATTGGTGAAGGTAGAACCAGAGAAGATCACGCTGATACAATGAATCAATTATTTTCAAGTTATGCACGAGGTAAAGAAGCTAAAGAACTTTCTACCATCTTAGGTGAAAGTGCCTTATCAGATATTGATAAAGTTTACGCAAAGCTTGCTACGGCGTTTGAAGAAAAATACATTAATCAAGGGTTTGATCAAAATAGAACAATTACAGAAACTTTAGAAATAGGCTGGGAATTATTGAGAATGTTACCAGCAAGTGAATTAAAACGTGTTAGTGACAAGAATATTAAGAAATACTATTAATTAAAGAGGTTTTTATGGCAACAAGACAAATTAACCCTACCAGAATGGAGTTAACAAAACTTAAGAACCAACTACAAATGACTTCGAGGGGCCATAAGTTGTTAAAAGATAAGCAAGATGAAATGATTCGAAGATTCATGATAATCATTGAAGAAGCTAAAATTTTAAGAACGCATGTAGACAGTGGTCTAAGTTTAACCATGCAACAATATAAGGCTGCCAGTGCTAGATCAAACTCGCATGTCTTATATGAGGCAATGATGTTGCCAAGCAATGAAGTTAAATTAAAGTTTTCTAAAAAGAATATTATGAGTGTTTATGTTCCTACAATCAAGATTGAGAATAGTGGAACAAAATCACTTACTTATGGTTTATCATCAACACCAGCATCATTAGATAAAGCTATCTTAAAACTAGAAGAATTGTTGCCTAATTTAATAAAATTAGCTGAAATCGATAAACAAATAAATATGCTGGCTAGAGAAATTGAAAAGACCAGAAGAAGAGTGAACGCAATCGAGCATATCATGATTCCTGAACTTGAAGTGAATATTAAAAAAATTATGATGAAATTGGACGATAACGAAAGATCTACTACAGTCAGAATGATGAAATCTAAAGAAATTGTCACGAAAAAGAGTCAGAAACATAACGATTCAAATTGATAATTAAACCACATAATATTTCGATTATTAATTAAACATCCTATCAGGATGTTTTTTTATGTTATAATAATATTAGTTTGAGGTGATACCATGATTAATCTACCAATTGGTGATACCATTCAAATTTACGCATATAAACATGATGGTAATATTCATAGAATTTGGCGACAAGCTACACTTTTAGATAAAGACGAACATGTAGCAATATTTGCGAATATTAGAACTAGAGTGATTGAATCAAGTGGACGTAATTGGATGAGTAAAGAACCAGCAATTATTTTTTTCTACGATGATTTATTTTATAATGTGATTGCGATGTTAAAAGAGGATGGTATTTACTATTATTGTAATATATCAAGCCCAGCAGCATTTGATAGTGAAGGTTTAAAATATATCGATTATGATCTTGATGTAAGAGTTACACCTGATTATAAATATAAAATACTTGATCGCTATGAGTATGAAAGACATTCTGAGTATTATCATTACGATGATAAATTAAAAAAGGTTTTAGAAGCAGCTTTAAAAGACTTGATTAAGAAAATTAAGTCAAAAAAAGGACCTTTTAATCATGATTATATCTTAGATATTTACGAGCAAAATAAAAATAAAATATAATAAAAAAATGCGCCCTCAAGCGCATTTTCTTATATTTGGACAGAATAATCTTTTTTTGATTTTTCTTTAATTGGTAAATGTTTAATTACTCGACATGGGTTACCAACCGCAACCACATTTGAAGGAATATCTTTTGTGACAACAGAACCAGAACCAATAACAACGTTATCACCGATTGTAACACCAGGGTTGATTACAACGTTACCACCTATCCAAACATCGTTTCCAATATTAACTTCTTTACCATATTCATACTTTTGACGTCTTAACTCTTTGTCAAATGGATGTCCAGCTGTATATATGGAAACATTTGGTCCCATCATTACATAATCACCAATGCTAACTTTAGCTACATCTAAAATGACCAAATTGGTGTTAGAATAGAATTCTTTACCTATATAGGTATTAATGCCATAATCAAAATATATAGGCGGTTCCATATAAGTTGTGTCATCAGAATTGCCTAATAATTGTTTTAAAATAGCTACTCTCTCAGTTTCTAAGATAGTTGCGTTATAGTTTCTAACAAGTTTCTTACATGTTAAAAATAAATGTCTTAATTCAGGGTCGTTCGCTATATATAGTTCACCCTTTAACATTTTTTCTCTTTGTGTCATATTTATCACCTAAATGATTATATCATAGATATATTTTAGATGTCATCGTTAAAGTTATTAATATAGTAAAAAAAATGTGTTTAATAAATTATTGGTTGACAAACCTTAATGTCTATTATATAATTTTAATATGATAAGTACTTTTCGGGAATAATGGGATTAAATCTCATTAATATAAGGAGAATAAAATGAAGAAAAGAAGTATTGGTTTAATGATTGTCTTTACGATAATTACTTTTGGGATTTATGCTTTTTATTGGTTAGTCAAATTCCAAATGGAATTAAAGAAAGAAACTGGTGAAGGATTTGGTGGATTTGCACATTTCTTAATGTTAATCTTTACATTTGGCATCTATGCTATTTATTGGCAATATGCTGCTGGCAAGAGACTTCATAAACTAGGTGCAGAAGATTATTCGGTTATTTATTTAGTACTAGCATTTTTTGCATCATTTGTAAATCCATTCTTGATGCAACATCAAGCAAACCAGCTTTAATTGAAGACTTAAAATCAACACTCCAATTTCCGCCTATAGGGGAGTACACCCGCCAATAAAAAACCACCAGCGGTTTTAAGCTGGTGGTTCTTTTTTTCATAATAGGTGTTAATTTTTGACGTTTACGAATATAATAAATAATCATTAAACATATTTTAATTGTCATTGTTATTGCCCTTTCTTTTATAAAAAAACATCCTTCATCTAATCGCCTACGACAACGAAAGGATAAAGGATATTATTTTAAACAATCTTTTCATGTTGTAGATTAAATTACTACATGAAGGATTTATTTACAAATTTTGGAGCAGGCGAGGGGAATCGAAC
>JAQUCY010000066.1 GCA_028685975.1 Acholeplasmataceae bacterium
CTTACAATTGGCAACCCAGAAGTTGCCAAACAAATTAAATATTCAGACAATAAAAAAGTATTGGGATACTTATCAAGCATTGAAAGAGAATCAGATCACCCACTAGGTAGAGCTATAATAAATCATATTGGTGATGTAGAATTATTTGAAGTTACTGAAACAAACGTTATTAAAGGTGGCGGGATTGTTGCCACAGTTGATAACAAAAGAGTAGCAGTAGGTAATCTTAAACTACTAAGACAAGAACAAGTAGAAATTACTGAACAAGCGCATAAAGATATTGAAATATTAGAACTAGAAGGTAATTCTTTAGTATTAACCGCTGTTGATGGTAAGTTAGAAAATATCATGGGTATTAAAGACCAAATTCGTCCAGGGGTTAAAGAAGATCTTATTAAACTTAAGACGTTAGGTGTTAAAAATTTAATTGTCTTATCTGGGGATAATCAAGGAACAGTAGATTTAGTAGCAGAAGAACTAGACCTAACAGAAGCACACGGGAATATGTTACCAGAAGATAAGTCAAATTATATTAAGAATCTTCAAGATCAAGGTCAAATTGTGGCTTTCGTCGGAGATGGGGTTAATGATGCACCATCGTTAGCAATTGCAGATATCGGGATTGCAATGGGAGGTGGAACAGATGTTGCGATTGAAACTAGTGATGTCGTATTAATGAATTCTGACATTTCAAGACTTCCGCATGCACTTGGATTAACAAAAACAACATCTAGAAATATGAAGCAAAATATCATTATTGCAATTGGAGTAGTGTTGGTATTATTAATAAGTCTTTTATTCAGTGAATGGATGAATATGAGTATTGGGATGTTAGTCCACGAAGGAAGTATATTAGTAGTGATATTAAATGGTATGAGACTATTAAGATACAAATCTAAAAAATAAAAAGATAGAAAAAATTTATTATGATAGATAAAATATATATATTGGATTATGAAATTACATTCTAAAAAAATATATAATGTGATGTAAGAATCAAGAAAAATAATGATAAATAACGACGTGAATTTATCTAGTAAAAACTTTACTAAAAACATCCAAATTTTGATTATATTAGAAAAGAAGAATAAAAAGATTAAGTTTATTTAATATTAAAGAAAGGAGATATAAAAATGAAAAAAGCAACAATTCAATTAGAAACACTTACTTGTCCTTCTTGTTTACAGAAAATTAATAATGCTGTAAAAAAGATAGACGGTGTTGATACAGAAAGTATTAATGTTTTATTTAACTCTTCAAAAGTTAAATTGAATTTTGATGATCAAATAGTAACCATAAATCATATAGAAAATTCTATTGAAAATTTAGGATATGGTGTAATTAAATCAACAGTAGTATCCAAATAGACTACAGTAATTCTTTAAGCAGTATTAATTTTTACAAAAAACATTCTCTCACAAAAGAAGAGAATGTTTTTTTATCACCTGTAATCTGATAAACAATATTCTAGAATTATTGATATATATATGAAAATAAATTTTTAAAAAATAATAATTCTGAGTAAATTATTATCGTTAAGACTATGATAATAAGAAAGTTTTTTTAAAAATAGCTAACCAGTTAAACGCAGTTATCAACATTTTTTGGAAATTGATTATTGTTAGTTTTGTGATAATTAAAATTGGAATCAAAGATGTTCTACCTGCAGATTTAATTTCGATGGGCTTTTACCTTTTATCATGGGGAATATTTACTTTGTTTATGACAATAGCAACTATTTCTCACAATACTATTACTAAACTAGTATTTGGTTCATTAACAATTTTATCCTTCACATTAGCTATTGGAGATTTTATAGGTATTGTTTTACTTACCAAATTCGCTGGTGGAATTGGTATAATCACGGGTTTATTTGCTATCTATAGTGCAGTTGGACAAATTGTAAATAGTGAGCTCAATAAAGAAGTTTTACCTTTATAATCTGTAACAGAAAACAGTTTTATTTAAATCTATAATAAGGTATTTTATAAACCTGCTATATTTAGTAGGTTTTATTTTTTATGATTGAATGTGATACAATATGACGGGTGATAAAATGAAAACAAAACTAAAATACATGTTATTAAATTTATTATTAATTGGAATAGTGACTTTACTTGTATCATGCAAGAAAGAAGAGTTTAAAGAAGTGAAAATACGATTTACAACGGTCTTACCTGCAAATACGCCAGAGGGAGATTCAATTTATATATCAGGCTCGTTAACTCCTTTTGATTTAAATGAATGGGATCCTATTAATCCAAACGCTATGTTAACCAAAATAGATGGAAGATACATGATGTAATTTATTTTACCAGAAGACACAAAGTATCCCATTACAATTAATTATAAGTACACAAGAGGAGACTGGTCTAAAGTAGAAAAGGATTCACAAGGCGAAGAAATCAACAATAGAACACTTATAATTGATGGTTCTAGGGCTTTAGTTGAAAAGGAAGATTATATTAAATCTTGGGCTGACTTATATGAAAGCACAGGATCAAATACAGTGATTGGTAATTTAGATATTGTCACAATTGAAGATGATAGATTTCCAAATACCTCTCAACAATCAAGAAAGTTAAGAATTTGGACACCAGAAAACTACGATCCAATGGATCTTGAAAAAAAATACCCTGTTATCTATATGCATGACGCACAAAACTTATTTGATAAAAATACAAGTTTTGCTGGAGAATGGGAAGTTGATGAAACGATTACTGAATTAATGGAAAATTATTCGTTTGAGGGTGTAATTATTGTTGGGATTGATAATTCACCTGAAAGAATGGGTGAGTATGTTTATGATCATGAATTCCTAACTGGTGCTTTAGGTGCAACTAAAACTGGAAATTATTATATGGCCTTTTTAGTTGATATTGTTAAGCCTTATATCGATGAAAACTACAATACTAAACAAGATCGATTAAATACCTACATTTCAGGTAGTTCATTAGGTGGTTTAATCTCAATTTTTGGCGGTTTAGAATACCTAGAAATATTTGGAGGAATTCTTGCCTTTTCGACTTCAACACAACTGGTTAATTCAGAGGAATTACCTCAATATTTTGCGAGTTTAGACTTGGACTTGTTAAAGGAAACCCACTACTTTTTTTACGTAGGTACGAACGGCGATGGTAATGTTAATTGGCCAGGGCATTATAAAGAATTATTGGTTGATTTAAATGTTCCTGAATCAAATATTCAAGTTCTTATCGGAGAAAATCACCAACATAATGAACTTGCGTGGAGAACTTTTTTTCCAGAAGCTATAAGTTGGATTTTTGATCTTAATTAAGTACAAGTTTGAAGTATTTAAACAGAGCCAAATTTGGTTCTGTTTTTTTATAAATGTTCTTTGAGCAGATTACTTGAACAAATATACCCGTGGGGGTATTATAGTAATGGTGTAAAGGAGTATTTGTATGAAATGTGATGTGAGATTAATAAATAGAATTAAACGTGTTCAAGGACAAACAAATGGAATTATTAACATGATGGAAAATGAAGAAAGTTGTGAGGCTTTGATTACACAATTAAAAGCTGTAAGGAATAGTGTTGATAAAATTATTAATATTTTATTAACTAATAATTTGATTGACTCTATCCAACAAAAACACAATATTGAATTAGAAAATATTGATGAAGCTTTAGAGCTTTTAATCAAACATAAGTAAGAAGGTGAGTTATGTTTCAGTTTAATATAGAAAAGGAAGTTAATAATCCTTTATTTAAAGAAAACAGGTTATGGGATTTAATAATTATCGGTGGTGGACCAGCTGGGTTAAATGCAGCTTTATATGCCAAAAGAAAAGGTTTAATGGTTGGATTAGTATCTAAAAATATAGGTGGTCAACTGCATAACACAACCATGGTTGATAACTACTTGGGTTTAAATGACATTTCTGGTGAAGACTTATCTAATGTATTTTTAACACATGTTAAACGTTTGGATGTTCCTATTTATCAAGAGGTGTACGTAGAATCAATTAATAAAAAAGATCATGTTTTCAATATTAACTTATCAAGTGGTGAAATGCTTCAAAGTAAAACCATTTTAATAACAACAGGTGGTAACCCAAGAAAACTTGAAGTACCAGGAGAAAATGAGTTTGCAAATAAAGGTGTCTCTTATTGTGCAACCTGTGACGCACCATTTTTCAAGGATAAACATGTAATCGTTGCGGGTGGTGGAAATAGTGCCGCAGAAGCAGTGATAGACTTATCAAAATGGGCTAGTAAAGTAACGGTCGTACATAGAAGTCAATGGCGTGCAGATAGAATATTATTGGAAAAACTACAAGCAATACCAGGACTGACAGTTCATCTAAATACTCAAATCCAAAAGGTTAATGGCAATCCAGTAATGACTAGTTTAACTGTTTTAGATAAAACTATGAATAAATCTTATGATATAGAAGCAGATGGCTTGTTTATCGAAATTGGATTGGTTCCCAATAGTCAACTCGTTAAAAACTTAGTTAAGTTAAATGAAAAAGAAGAAATAATTGTAGACGAGAATCAAATGACCTCTCTAGATGGTTTATTCGCAGCTGGTGATGTTACAAATCAACCTCATAAACAAATAATTATATCAGCATCAGAAGGTGCTAAAGCAGCCCTTTCAATAACACAATACATTAATACACAATATAAAGGAGAATAAAGATGCAAATATTTGATAAAAACACAAGAACACAAATTGGTGAAATCCTCAATGAAATGGTTTCTCCAATCACAATCGTATTATTTACAAAAAAGAACTGTTACAGCTGTGCTGAAACAAGTCAATTTTTGAAGGAAATCACTGAAATTAAGCCAACTATTTCCTTAAAAGAATATGATGTTGATACTGATTCAGAAATTGCGAAGCAATATGATATCACACTAACCCCAAGTTTTGTTATTTTAGATAAAGATAATCAATATAAAGGGGTTAAGTTTAATGGAATTCCAGCCGGGCATGAAATAAATTCATTTATTAGCGCTTTAATTGAAATGTCAGGTTCCCAAATAGCTTACAAGCCAGAAATTTTAAATAGAATTCAAGGTTTAGATAAGCCAATTAACATTAAAGTATTCGTGACACTTTCGTGTCCACATTGTCCAGGTGCAGTTCAAACCGCTCACCGTTTAGCAATGTTAAACTCGAATATTGAAAGTGAAATGATTGAAGCCCAGACATTTTATGATTTGTCTAATAAATATAAAGTATCTGGCGTGCCAAAAATCGTAATCAATGATAAATATGAGCTGGTAGGTAATCAACCTATCGAGGCATTTTTAGATACTATCGAAAAGAACATTATTTAAGCCCTTACTAAAGGGCTTTTTGATTGTTTAAAAATATTATTTACATGATTTAAAATATTATTGAGCATTTATTACATAATTCAGATTTTAATATGATAAATTATTAGTAAAGGAGTTATCAACATGAAAACATTTGCAAACAATCCAATTACCATATTAGGTATTACTCAAAAAGTGGGCAATAAAGCCCCAAATTTTAAAGCTTTAGCACAAGATTTATCGGAAAAACAATTAACGGATTTTACTGCACCATACATTGTTTTAAATGTCGTTCCTTCATTAGATACTGGTGTTTGTGATATGCAAACTAGAACGGTTAACCAAGATTTGGTCAGTCGAGATGATGTATTAGTAATAACCGTCTCAAATGACTTACCATTTGCGCAATCAAGATGGTGTGGGAACGCTGGTCTTGATAATGTGATCACTTTGTCAGATCACCGTGAACTAGATTTCGCCAATAAGTATGGTACCAACATTAAAGAACTTAGACTTCAAGCAAGAAGTGTATTCGTTTTAGATGATAAAAGAAACATTGTTTACCTTGAATACATTGATGAAATGACACACCATATTAATTATGATAAACTTATCAATTTTGTAAATCAGTTACCAAAAAAGTGATTTATTATCTGTTTTAATTCTTCTTAAAAAGACAACTTTTCCGTGAGTTGTCTTTTTTTCTAACTGGGCTTAGGTGCATAGTGTTGTTGACAAATGAGTTGTCACCTTTATAAAGCCTATAACTTAATTGTTTAAATCAAAATAAATTTTGTGCTATAATTTATATGCCAAACAATATTAATAAGGAA
>JAQUCY010000067.1 GCA_028685975.1 Acholeplasmataceae bacterium
GGTACTTCAAGAACCCAAGTTTGTTATCAATCACAGCATTAAAGGCTGCCTATAAAGACTGTGACAAATGGATGGCTTTACAAAACCAACATTTATCTAAAAACTATCAAATTATTAAAGATTACTTTCATGAAAAACATCCTCAAGTGATTTTATCACAAGTAGAAGGTACGTATTTAGTATGGTTAGATATGAACTATTTAAAAATATCTTGTGAAGAAGCCACAAAAGAATTAATGAACCATCATATCTCTGTAGGTAAAGGAACCATTTATAGTCCACACAGTGAAGGGTATTTCAGATTAAATTTTGCTTGTTCAACTGAACAATTAAAAGAAGGTTTAAAAAGATTAAGTGAAACCATTAAAATTTTAGAAGAAAACACCACTAAATAGTGGTTGTAGATTATTATAAAACGTATTATAATAATCTTATGCAGGCGTAGTTAAATGGTATAACTTTTGCTTCCCAAGCAAATATTGGGGGTTCGATTCCCCTCGCTTGCTCCAGAAATTAAAGATGGTCGAATCAACCTTGACTTAATGAATAACTAAGAGAGACGAAAGTCTTTCTTTTTATCATAAATTTGGCACTCCATGCTTGACAGTGCTAATTATTTGTATTATAATATAAGTGAACTTAGGGAATAAGTTCAAGAACAATATAAAAAAGGAGAGATGTTTATGTTGAGTTTACTCAAAAAAGATCGAGACTTCTTTGATAGCTTGTTCGATGAATTTAGAGTCGCACCATTTGGTAATGATGTCTCCATGAGAACTGATATCAAAGAAAATGAACATGGCTACGAATTGGCCATTGAAATGCCTGGTTTTGACAAACAGGATATTAAAGTGAGCCTTGAAGAAGGGTATCTAATGGTGGAAGCCGAAAGAAAGCATGAAACCAATAACGATGATCCTAAAGGCAAATTTATCCGTCGTGAACGCTACTATGGTGTCATGAGACGTAGTTTCTATGTCGGTGATGTTCACATGGATGAAATCAAGGGATCCTTTGATAAGGGTGTATTGAAGATTCAAATCCCTAGAGAATCTAAGAAAATTGAAACCAAGAAATATTTGGAACTAGAATAATGAAAATCGGAGCCCTATAATGCGGCTCCAATTTCTTATTTGCTCAGTATTGTGTACTCTTATTTAATCATTTATAACATTAAATCAGTTCAATAATTTCTGGTGTACTACAAAAAAAAGTGATTAAAAAGAGATGATGTTGGCTATAGTAGACCGATATCGTCTCTTATTCTTTTATTGAACTGAGAAACTCAGGATTTGTTGAATATGACATATTAACTAAAAAAATCACAAATAGGGTGGTCAAAAAATACCTGATTTCTCCAAAATTGCATCAAAACAGTCGCCCTAACACAAAGATAAATTAAACTACCTTTTAGGGGTAGTTTTCCGTAAACGTCAAAAATTAACACCTATTATGAAAAAAGAACCACCAGCTTAAAACCGCTGGTGGTTTTTTATTGGCGGGTGTACTCCCCTGTAGGCGGAAATTGGAGTGTTGATTACGCATCCACTAAAATGAATAAATTTATAAAATTAATTATATAATTATGTTATACTTAAGTTAATAAGATGCATAGGAGAAAACGGAATATGAGGAAAATTATGCAATTAATTGTGTTGTCTATTTCTGTATTATTATTAAATGGGTGTATTAATCAAGATGGGCTAATTTATATTGATCACATTGATATTTATGTAGAGGGTATATTAGTCGAAGGAACCATTCAATATTATGATGGTGAGGTCTGGATTAATTATGATCAACCCCAAAAACTTAATAAAGGTTTATATTACACAGTTGATATAGAAAAAGGTTCAAATGTTGAAGTTGTTTTTTACATAAAAAGTCCCCAAATGGATGTAAAGGAAATTAAAATTGTAACCAATAAAAATTTTGAATCTTGGTCCTACAATTCATTTACTTTAGATACAGTAGAAAAATTAGAAGAATTAACAAAAACCAATTATTTATTTGAATCTATTGATACGAGTTATAATGTCATTGAAATACCTTCCTGGTTAACCAATAAAGGGATAAAGTATAGAACCCTTAAGATTGATAATAGTTATGTCATATGGGGGATTCATTTGAATATTATTTAATTAGATAAAAAAAGCCACAATGACTTTAAGTCAAAGTGGCTTTTTAATTAAAATTTATCGAAGAAGATGTTTTGCTCTTTCATACCTTTTGATTTAAGTACTTTAATACAGGCGTCAATCATTCCTGGTGACCCGCATAAATATGCTTCATGATTAGATAAATCTTCAGTATATCTCCCAACAACATCCGTAATTAAACCTCTTTCACCAGCCCAATCATCTTCTTTAGGTAAGTGGGATAGAGCAGGAACATAAGTGAAGTTTTTAAACTGTTTGGAAATATCCATGAAATAATCTGTTAAATAAAGGTCAGCTTGAGTACGAGCACCAAAGAAGTAAGTTGCCTCTCTATCAAATCCTTTATCAATTAAGCGATAAATGATGGATCTAATAGGTGCTTTACCAGAACCACCCGCAATCATAATGATTGGTTTTGTAGACTCCTCTTGGAGGAAGAAGTCTCCAAATGGCCCAGTAAGTCTAACTTTATCACCAACTTTTAAGGCTTGATTAACATAAGTAGAAGCAAGTCCTTTTGGCACTTGTCTAATAATTAATTCAATCATATAAGGGTCTTTAGGATCAGAAGCGATTGAATAAGCTCTATCTTCTTCAAATCCAGGCACCATTATTTGAGCGTATTGACCTGGTTTAAAATGCATCGGTTCAGTTAACTCAAATCTAACCATTTTAATGTCATAAGTCATTCTTTCTATTTTAACGACTTTACTTTGAAATACTTTCGCGTTAAGTAGTCCAGGTGGTATTAATATTTTTAAATCAGTGGATACTTTTGTTTGACATGAAAGTCTAATACCTGTATCCACCTCTGCTTGAGATAAAAATGACATTTCAGTTGGTTTTGGTGGCTCATGATAGTCAATTAATCTAAATTTACATGTTCCACAAGTGCCTTTTCCACCACAAGCAGAAGGAATATAGATTTTATTTCGACTTAGTGAGTTAAGGGCAGTATCATTACCGACAACTGGAATTAAGGTATCTTCATTGATGGTAATTATTTTTTCACCACTGCCACCCATAATTTTATCAAAGAGTAAAACTAAACCTGTAATCGCAAATAATAAGCCTAAAATAATAATAAATGTCCACATAATATTTTTCTCCTTTTATATGCTTCCAATGCCTGTGAAAGCAAAGAATGCTAGTGCAAGAATTCCAAGAATAATAAATGAGATGGCTCTTCCTCTTAAACCTTTAGGAATATTTGAGATTTCTTTCATTTTGATTTTCACACCAGCGAGTAATACAATCGCTAGTAACCAACCTATTCCAGAACCGAGGGCAAATACGGTTGTTTCTATAAAGTTATAATCACGATTCATAAAGAATAATGAAATCGCAAGAACCACACAGTTAACTGTAATCAGTGGTAAGAATATACCAAATGAGTTATAAACTTTTGGTAAGAACTTTTCAATGAACATTTCTAGTAACTGTACGGTTGCGGCAATAGTAATTATGAAGACTAATAAAGCTAAATTAGTCGTGTTGGTTATAATTAATAATTGATAAATTGGCCAGTTAATCATGGCTGTTAAGGTTACTACAAGTACCACCGCAAGCCCCATATTTATGGCGTTTTTAATTGAGGTTGAAACCGCAATTAAAGAACACATGCCTAAAATAAAGATAAGCGCGATATTTTGTGATAAAATTGAAGCTAAAAATAAATCAATTAAACGTTGCATATAATCACCTACTCCTCATAAGTTTTAGTCATACTGCGTAAACCCCAAGCCAATAATCCTATAATAAAGAATCCCCCTGGCGCAATAGACATGACAACCCAATTAATCCAGTTACCTGGCATTACCTGCATACCAAGCCAAGTACCAAATCCAAGTATTTCACGAATGGATGCGACAACAATTAAAACCAGTGTATATCCCATACCGTTTGCGAAACCATCAATTAAAGTATATTTTACAGGATTCTTAACAGCGTAAGCTTCTGCCCGTCCCATGACAATACAGTTGGTAATGATTAACCCCACATATGCACTTAAACTTTTAGCGATTGTAGGAAAGAAACCTTCCAAAAACATTTGAACTAAAATAACGTATAGTGAAATGATTACCATATAGACAACCATTCTTATTTTAAAGGGGATAAAGTTTCTTAACATTGAAACAGTACCAGAAGATGCGATAACAACAAATGTTACTCCAAGACCCATCGCAATCGCATTTTCAACTTGGTTTGTTACTGCTAGTGCACTACAAATACCCAAAACTGAAATTAAGATCGGATTTTGTTTGGAAATACCATTACTTAAAGTTTGATACCATTTGGTATACTTGATTCTAAGAAATTTCATATCTGATCCCCCATTTTCAATAGATAGGCATTATTTAAAATAGAGATAAATCGATTTGATGTTCCTGTAGCTCCTGTTATTTGATCCACTTGAGTTTCTGGATCTGATGTATTATCTGGTTTTGATAAACTGATATTTGGATCAAATTTAACACCTACATAATTATCGAGATATTCCCTAGTTGACACAACGCCACCTAAACCCGGTGTTTCTTGTTGGTTTAATACAGTGACTTTAAGAATCGTAATTTTGTCGCTTTCTAATGTGATTACACCATTGATTTCTCCCCATAAACCATTGCCAGTGAAAAAGAAACTGTAAGTCCCTAAACTTTTATGACGATAAACACGATTAATGGGATCTGGTTCTTCATCTAACGAGGTGAAAGTTTCATCAAAAAGTTCTATATAAACGCCAACGCCTGTGCTTAAACCATGATGATCCAACATTGCTGCTTTCCATTCATAGTTTTTGTTATTTTTAATACGATCAGCGGTTATAATATCCATACCTTGGATTAAACCAGCAGTCAAACCACCTAATAAGATAACAAAGATGAATAATTTTAAATTTTTCATAGGGTTATCTCCTGGATTTCAGTTTTTGTGAGATAAGAAGCCAATAAATAATCAATTAAAGGTGATAAAGTGTTACCCAGCATGATGGCATAAATCGCTGCAAACTCTCTATTAGATGATTGTGTATTAATTAACCATACCATTAAACCTAAAAGAAATCCGTGTATTATTTTACCTGTGTTTTTCTTTGCGCCAGTTGAAGGTTCCGTCACCATGAATACTCCAACGAAGATAAAGTTTGTTTGAAAGATGATATCAAGTGGATTAGGATTTGTAGCGTTTATTAAATAAAATAAGCCATACATACCTAATAAACTAACAAAGTAACTAATGAGCGTATATGGTGATATCGCTTTGAATAACATCAGTAGAAGCGCCATAGCTAAACAAGTATAAACAAATATTTCACCCATTGCATTTCCTGTTTTTTGATTTAGGATATATATCGGAAATGATAAAAGTAAAAACAAGAATCCTAATGATTCAGCATTAAAGACATTTTTGTCTTGTCCGCCGAACAACAATTTTGCAAAAAATAGGCCAAAACTAAGTCCTAGCGCTACCATCCAAAGATGGCTTGTGATCGTGTGCGGTAGAATAAGTGTTACAATTAAAGGTGAGATAAAATAAGCTGTAAAATCTAGCTTTTCTTTCCTTAACCATGCAGCTAGTAGTTCAAGTACTAATGAAGTAATTACTGAAACCAGAGTAATTAACAACATGTTTGGCCCATGTTGATAAGTCGATACGCCTAAAAGAATCAATAATGAAATTATGACGATTAAACGACGTTTTTGGTTTGTATCCACGCATTTTTCCTCCCGTGTGTAAGATGGTTTCATATTACAATATAGCGTTTTCATATACAAGTAAAGTTATAATTACCTTATAGGCTTTATAAATAACTTTATAAACTATGAAAAATATTGAATTAAACCGGTCTAAATTGTCGTAATTTTAAAGTAATTAAGATATCATACACAAAAGTCATTGCAATTTAGAAAATAAAGTGGTAATAATGAAATAAAGTAAAT
>JAQUCY010000068.1 GCA_028685975.1 Acholeplasmataceae bacterium
CCAATATATATGTATAATGCCCATATATCAAGAATATCATAATAAATTTAAGTTATTATAACCGCTCCAAATACAGACAATGCACTAATAAAATTTCCCAAACGGGCATATTTAACTTTACTCATTAAGAATAAGCCTAATAATACTAAAATTACTAAAAAACCTGAAACAATATAGTAATTCGTATCTGAAAGAGCAATTAATAGATTCATTAGTAGTCCCTCTTTCTAAACATTTTCAACATTCTATCAGTTACTAAAAACCCACCAAATACGTTAATGGAGGCTGAAATAACCGCTAAGCCACCTAACATAGCAGCAAAAAATGCATTTTCATCTTGTAAGACAACGGCGGTTGTAATTAAAGCACCAGTTATTATAATACCCGATAGAGCATTCATTCCACTCATTAATGGCGTGTGTAATAAAGAAGGCACATTATTTATTAATAAATACCCTACAATTGTAAGAACAATAAACAAACCTAATAATATATATGGTAAATATTCCATTCTAGCCCACCTTATGTAATCGTATGGCTTCTAAAGTACCTTCATGAACCAGTTTGTGGTCATGACAAACAAGGATAGAATGAACGATTTCATCATTTAAATCAAGATTTAGTTTGTTGTCTTTAATTAAATATTTTAAAAGGTTATAAATGTTTTTTGAAAACATCCATGTTGATGATGTGGCTAGTAAACCAGGTAAATTTTTTACCCCATTGATAGTCACATGATGTTTAACTGTAATTGTACCTGGATCAGTGATTTCACAATTACCACCTTGGTCAATTGAGATATCAACAATGTATGAGCCTGGTTTCATTTCTTTAACGATTTCTTCATCTATTAATATTGGGGCTTCTTTACCAAAAACAAGCGCAGATAAGAAAATAATATCAGCCTCTTTAACATAATTCTTTAAAACTTCTTTTTCATGTTTTAGCCAAGTCACAGGTAAACTATTGGCGTGTTTACCATCATTACTTACAGCCACTTCTTGAGGTATTTCTAAATCTATCACTTTTGCCCCAAGAGATTTAGCTTGTTCTAATGCTTCTGACCTTATATCAGTGGCATAAACAACAGCACCAAGCCCTTTTGCAGTAGCGATTGCTCTTAAACCAGCTACTCCAGCCCCAATCACAAGCACATTTGAAGGTTTTATCATTCCTACAGCTGATCCTACCATTGGTATAAACTTAGTTAACCCATCAGCGGCCATAATCATTCCTTTATAACCTGCACATGCACTCATACTAGAAAGTGCATCCATATTTTGAGCTCTACTAATTCGTGGAACACCATCTAAAGTTAAAGCGATAACACCTTTGTTTGCCAAATCATTGACCATTTGATGATTGGCTGGTGCAGCTGGATGGATAAAGGTAATCAATATTTGACCTTCATGCATCATATCAACTTCATGCACATTAAGTGCTTTGTTAAATTGTGGTTCTTTAACTTTCAAGATAACATCCGCTTTATTATAGAGACTTCTAACGTCAAAAGTTAACTCAGCACCCGCTTTTTGATAATCACTATCATGGTTGAACGATCCTTCTCCAGCATTATTTTCAACAATGACTTGGTGTCCATCATTAATCATCATCTTAACTGTTTCTGGTGTTGCTGAAACTCTTGATTCACCATTCATTATTTCCTTTGGTATTCCAATAATCATATTCGATTTTCCTCCCATTTACACTATAAAAAATATACCACTAAACCATTCAAAATACAAGCGCTTACAGTTGGTTGAAATCAAATTATGTTATTTTTTTGTGTTTTTAGGTATTATAGTTAACATTTCAACAATGTTTTGAGCTTTTATTAATCAAATTAAAGAAAATTAATAATCGAAGATTTATAATAAAAATTGGTTCATATAGCTGAACAGAAAGGTTAATTATTGACAATGAAAAAGATGATCAAGTTTCCTATAATTATCGCAGTAGTTATATTAGCTTCTTTAGGTATAAGGTATGAAAAGGTGTTGACTTTTATTGATACGATTGAAGATGCAAATGCAACCGTAATGGGATATTTAAATATTATTAAAGATGCTAGAATAGCTTTTGCAGAAGCAATTGATATTGCTGATTTCTAAGACCACATACACATTATCTTAATCCATATTTAGTCTTATATTTCTTTATGAAGGTTACTTTTTCTTTCGTTCGACCTCCATTACGTATGCCTGAATTTTATTTAAGATTTCATACCGCTTTTTGTAGTCAGTTGTTTCATCCTTTTTTGACCTTAAGGTTTCTCTATGATTTTTCAGCCATCAGTGTCGAATTGTCGAATCCATGTGCGAATTGTTCCATCGGGAACGTTGTACTTACGTGATAAATACGAAAACACCTCCTTATATTCATTATATAAAGAAGTGTTTTTAAAAATGCATTTTTTTCTTTCAGTTTTTTATTAACTTACACTAAACAGAGTTCATTCTAAAACCGAGTGATTTTAGTATTTGTCATTAATTTTTCATCAATCAAATTATTGTAAACTCTCCAACTAAAAAGTTTCAAATATATCGAGTTAACTTAAATATAACCTTCCCCTAAGAAACCACTTGATAAGTAATCGCTGTATCAATCCACTCATTTTCAGTCAATTCTTCACCTTGATAGAGCGCAATTTGAAGTTTATATAAACCACTTGGCGCATCATTATTATCAATTGATTGACTGATTGACGTAAATAGGTAGACCTTATCTAAACTCTCGTTGCTGTTGATATCCACTATAAAATAAGCGGGTAAAATAAAGCTAGAAAAATGATCATATAGTTGAATATTTGTGTCGGTATCCAAAACAAAGCGAGCTTGGATGATAGCACTATCTTTTTCATAGTATTGATTTGGTAATGTAATATGAAGATTAGTGGATGCTGTAAACTGGATATCAACAATAATTATTTGATCATCAATCCGTGAGGTATTATCATAATCAATTTTAAACGTCCCTTTTTCGATGTTAATTATATCGTTTGCTACTTCATTTCTTTTAACATCAACATAAATATCCGTAGAAATCCAATCTTCTTCGGTTAAATCATTACCTTCATATACCGCAACCTCTAGATAGTATTTACCACTTTGACCAACCAAAGTGTGATAATTGTTCGGATTGATTCTTGAATAGGAAAAGCTTTTTTGTAATTTTTCTCCTTTTTTGAGAATTACCCATTTTGGATCATGGGTTGTTTGTTTATACTTCTCATCATTATAGAGTTGAAATGGGTTTGTATCATCATGATTTCTTTTTTGAATAAATCGTGTTTGAATGATTGATTCCCTAATTGAATCATGAGTCTCACTGAATAATATATTTTTCTTAACTCTAGTAGTCATAATAACTTCAACTTCTATTGAGTCATCAAAACTCGTAATTGTATCTTTGTCTAGAGTGATATCAAAATAGTAAAGATCTGTCGTTACATCATGATTGATCGTTTGACAAGATGATAAAAGGATAATTGATATAATAATCCAAATTATACTAAGGTTTTTCATTTTAGACTCCTTCCATCCAATACAGACTAATGGATATATATTTTGTAGAGGGTATATAATTTGTTCTACTAACTCTTAACATTGAAGTATTACCACTTTGAATTGTATATTTAATGTTTTCATGAACATTTGTCGTAGACTTAGATGATGTGAGCAAATTATAATCTCCAAAATTTAAAAGTTCAATATCAAAATTGTTCTTATAAGCTTGTGTTATCATTATATTTTCGGGTTTTTCGAATACTAGTACAGCTCTAATTTTTGTATCTATTTCAGATGGCGGTATCAAATGACTATATGATGAATTTAATAAAGAAATAGCCATATATAAGCTAAAACCATAAATATTTTGTGCACTATTAACCGCATTAACCATGCCAATCCCATGCCTATTATAGAAATAAAGACTATCACCATGCCTATGAGTTCCATCCGTTACATATTCAGATTGAGCGCCTATCATAATCCTTGCTTTAAAATATGTTATGTAATTTTGAAAATCAACGTTTAATCTATATTTTTCCATTAACAATGCTATGATGCCCGTAACAAATGGTGCAGAATAGCTGGTTCCAATATCACTTACTAAATTATTACTATTATTTAAATAACTTACCATTGTACCTGGAGCACTAACTTCAGGTTTATTGGATAAAAATGATCTAACAGTATTTGAACTTGATAAGTGAACTCCATATGGTTTTTGTTTTGATTTAAACCAATGTGATTTTGTGTCAACATTACCCACAGTAATTGCATTATATGCTTTCCCTGGGCTACCAATGCTTGAACCGCTGTTTCCTGCAGCAACTACTGTAACTATCTTTGTATTATAAATTTTATCATCGATTATCCTATCAATGTCTGAGTAGTCGTTACCAAATTCATAATTTGATATACTCATGTTTATAATATCAACACCATTTTCATCAAGCACATCAAACGCCAAGTATAGTTCTAATTCATTCACTATTGAGGTTTGATAAACAGTAGAACCTGTAGCTATTCCTTCAAAAGTATTATTGCTATACATTGTTGCTGTTCCGACAATAATACTAGTAACTAAGGATGCATGATGATCCATTCCGGGATTAGATGACATAACATGCAGGTAACTTAATTGACCAGTTGAATGTGGGGTAATAAGCGAAGGTGTTAATGTATGGTATCTTTGCCCTTCTGCTTCAATTATGCCAATTGTGACCCCTGAGCCATCACAACCCCCTAATAAAGGATTCTTTAAACCTGGATTTGATGTAGTTCCGATACCTCCATTTATTTGATTAGGTATGATATTAGTAGCCTTTTCAAATTTTCTATTATAAAAAATGTTAATATCTATCACTCGCTCATCACTTATTAAATTCAATAATTTTGATTTATTGAGTTTTAAAATAATCATATTGGTATTCGGACTATTATAAACAACATCTGAAGCATCTATATTATAATTTGAAATAAACTCATTATTAAAATCTAAAATGATATTTTTTAGTATATTTTTTCTATCATTTTTATAGTTTTTAAAGCTCTGAATAGAGTCGTACTGTAAAATAGAATCATCGTTCGGATGATTAATAATATAGCAATCCTCATTTGAGTTTCTAAAATAACCTAATTCATTTAAACCTAGGTCAATCTTAGAATTCTTATCAGTATCATCTAACCAAATATAAAATTCGATTGTATCTTTATCGGACATTTTATCAATTATGATAAAAGTATCTATAGGTGTTTTGTTCTTTAATATATTTACCGAAGTTGCGTCATACGCATATAGAACTCGGCTATACAAAATTAAAGACGCAAATAAAACCATCAACAAAAGCAATATTTTTTTAGCATATATATTCATTATCATTCCTCCTTTAATATATAGGCTTATAATTCACTATTTGAAATAATATTTTTCAAACCACAGTAATCAAGTAAAATAATCCAAAAATATCTATATGTTCAAAGAAATCACTTATAAAATTATATTTATTAATTTGTTTTGTTTTATAATTATTATTTCTATACAATTTTTAAAGGTTTATTAAAATATTAAATTGATATTTTTATTATTTTGCTAATAAATATCTTCTTATTAACTTTATTTTTTTTCAAGATAATTATATTTATCAGTGTCATTCTAGGATAAAGGGTCATTTATTTAAAATACAAGAAATCTATTAAAGTTAAGTTAAATATCTAAAATATTTTCGTTTCCTATTTAACCTTCTTTTTGTATTTAACTACACCTTCAAATTTATTTTACTACAAATTAAAATATAATAAAAGGGACTGTAAAGAAATGAAGAATTAATTTTCTTCATAGGACTTTATGGTCCTTTTTTCTATTTCTTGTGGATAAAATTAAAAAAATGCCTGATTTTAGGCATAATGAAATAACTTTTAGTCAAATATTAAGTTTTCAACGGGATAACTAGTTCAGTAGACGATATCTTTTATTGTAGAATTTAGATAAATTATACCCGATTGCTACTAATAAAAACTCTAATCTTACTTTTTCAGTTCCACAGCGTTTAAATCTTCTTAATTTGAACGCTTCTT
>JAQUCY010000006.1 GCA_028685975.1 Acholeplasmataceae bacterium
AGGAAGTGTTAAAGTCATGTCTTCTGTAATCTTAGTAGGAATTTCAAAGCTTGCAACAACTGAATTTACTTTTTGAGCATCATTCATTTCTGCAACCTTAAGGTTAGATTCACCACTATAAGTTAATTGCATGTTAGCGTTGAATTGGCTTACGTGTGCACCAACAACGTCAACTTGTTTACCAACAAATGTTTGTAAGTATGCAATACCAGCGGTATCACCACTTGATTCTACTCTAATACCAATTTCTTTTGTACCATCAGTCATGAATAATGTTCTGCTACTTGTTACATATTCTGTCGCAGTTAAATTACTAATGGATACTCTTTGAGCTTGAAGTGTAGAAATAACTTGATCAATCGTCACCACTAGTGGTTCAGGTAGTGCATTGCCTTTAGAAACAACTTCTGCAGAGGTAAGGTTTGTTAATTGAACTTGATTATTATAAATATCAATTTCACCTTCAACTTTAACTTTATCACCAATTTCAATATCAGCAATCTTATCAGTTAAATATCTTACGTTAATCGCTGCAGTACCATCATTGATATAATAGTTTGCTGCTGCATTACCAGTGAATATACCTTCAACTAATACGACTGAACCATCAGGTTTAACTCTCGCATCAACAATGTCTTCAACGACTAATTCACCAACCATCGTTGAAACTTCAACGGTTTCAGTTAATGAACCAACAGTTAATGTCATTGTAATAGTCACTTCTTGGATACCAGATGCTGGTAATGTGAATTCACCTGTTGCAACATCGAATAAGTCAGGATGACTGGTTGCGTAGGCAAAGTTTACACCTTGAACGGATTGAGGTAATTCAACAGTCGTTGCTGCTGAATAACCAGGACCAAAGATACTATTTGCTTGAGATTTCGCAATTGCCATCTTTTCAGCATCTGTTAAGCCTTCAACAACAACGTCTGCTTCAGTACCGAAAAATTGTCCGTAGAATAATTTATAATCTGATCTAAATCCATATAATAAGAAGTCAATTGTAATAACTTTACCGGCAAATACTTTAATCGCTTCTTTATTAGATTGATAGTATACTTGTAAAATATCATTGCTTACATATTCATAAGTCTTATCAGCTTTTGAAGTACCAACAAACACAGTTGAACCAGTAAAGTCTACTGGAACTAAATAGGTATCATAGTTTTCAGAAATAGGATCTGTTTCTACGTGTACTTTCGCTGTAATTCGATATGAAGGATAATGATTCCATAAGTTTGTATCACTTGGTGGAGTTGTCTCAGCAATAACGTCTTCTAATGATTTTTCAACATAGTCAACACCTTTAGCGTCTGCTGTAGAACTAACCGCTGTAATAGGGCTACCTTCAGCTGCAGCTAATTGTCCTCCACCATAATAGTGTGCCACAACACCTTCAAAGTCATAAACGTTACCAACTTTGATTAAACTTCTAATTGTTGAGTCAAATACATAAGTTGTATCAACACCATCTGTAACAAAATAACCACCAGCGATCATTCCAAATACTGTAACGCCTTGAAGTTTCACATATTCACCAACATGTGTGAACATTTCAGCGATTGTATCCACTGGAATGGATCTCATTAATGATAATACTTTAACGTTTACAGTCTTCGTATATTCAACGTCATTAATCGTAATAGTTGCAGTTAATTCAACAATGACATCTGGTGTATCAATAGCACCACGCGTAACTGAACCAACATAAACATCAATATTATCAGCGTTCTTAGTAATCGTAGAAGCTACTTCGATTGCTGCATTGTTACTGGTCCAAACAACTTCATAAACTGCACCGTCTAGGTCTGTAGTTGTTGGGAACATTTCAATATCAGCAATAACGCCATCAGTTGCATAACTGGCTGGGAAAGCAGTTGCTTTAGTTAAAGCTTCATTGGCTTTTTCAGCATCTGTCTTATCTAAAGCTTCTAAATAGAAGTAGAACATTTGTTTAACTTCTAAAGTGCCCGCTTTAATTGTTGCTTCAACACCAACGTTGGTATTGCCTTCATCATATGAAGGGAATCTAACGATTGAACCGTCATTAGCAACTAAATCTGTATTAGATGATACCCAAGTAACAGAAAGTCCTTCGATTGTTGTAACTAATTCAACATCATCTGTAACCGTATAAGTACTGCTACCGATTGTGTCTTTATAGTGTGCAATTAGGGCTGCTTTGGCTGCATCTAAATCAATTTCTGGATTTAAAGAGAAATAGAACGTGTGTTTGATTTCTTCTTTACCAACTTTTAATGTTGCTTCAACAGCAATTTTCTTGTTGCCTTCTGCAACCGTAGGGAATCTAACGATTGATCCATCATGAGCCACAAAATCTGTATCAGCGGATACCCATGTAATGGTTAATCCTTTAATAGATTCAATCGTAGAAATTAATTCAACATCATCTGTAACAACATAAGTTGATTTACCAATGGTGTCTTTGTAATGGTCTATTAATTCTTGTTTGACTTCTTCCATATCAACTGGATCGCCGCCACAAGCCGCTAGACCAAATCCTAGTGCTATTAATGATACTAACACTAGTAAATACTTACTGAATTTCTTCATAATTTTCCTCCTATGTGTATTTTATGAATATTCAAATGTATATGATTAATTACCAAGTACGCGTCGTGCTTCATCATACGCGTAGGCAATCGCATCTCTAATAACTTTATCTTTATCTGCACTATCAGATAAAGCAACCCTTTCATAAGCAACCGCAACCGCATCTCTAGTCTTTGATGAGCCAACATATGCTTGGTCATAGAATAAAGTATCTTTTTGAACAGCGGCAGCTCTAGCGCCTAATGATTTAGTTAAGTTTTCACCTTTTAATGGATTACCAAGAGCATCAACACCGGTAAAGAAGTCTAAGTATTCAGGAATTGAATAAACCGAATTTCTAACAGGTTGATAACCCGTTCTAATCCCAAAATCTAATTGAACTTCTTTGCTGGTAATATACTTTAAGAAGTACCAGGAAGCTAATTTTTGTTGATCAGTCCCTGTATTGGTAACACTCATATTGGTGCCTTGTTGAATTGCCGTGTTAAATTCTGGTAAATCTTTATTATAAAGCATTGGAGCAATTCCTAAATCAAATGTCCCAGGTTCAGGGGTATTATATCTTGTGCCACCCGTAGAACCAACGGTTACAAATGTTTGTCCCACTTTGAATGGGTCAGACGCGTAATCAGCTTGCCAGTGTTCAGGGATTGTAAATATATCTCTGTTATCATAGACAAAACTTAACATTCTTGTGGTTGCTGGGTCTTCATTAAAGTTCAAGACACCACCACGAGCCGCATTAATTGAAGTATAAGTGCCACCCCATTGTCTTAATAAAGTGATAAATGCGTTATCTGCGGAATCATAAGCAAATGGAACAAACTTATTCTTAATCTCGATGATTTGATCGGGTGTTTTATGTAAGGCTTTGTTAGAACTTTGATTTAAAACGCCAACTATTCTATCAATGTGTTTGTCTTTAATCTTTTCTAGTTCTGGTGCTAAGGCAAATAGATCTTGCCAAGTTTTAGGGAACTCCGTAATAACGCCATTGGTAATTAATTCATCAAACACTTGTTTATTGTAAATTACAACTTCTGTTGATTTATTAAATGGCATTGAATAATATTCACCATCAGCTGTATATTGTGAATTTTCTAAACGATAATTTGGAAGAATATCCACAAACGATTCATCTTCTGCATCGCCAAAACCATGAATTGGGTGATCAATATAAGGCGTTAAACTAATTAGTGCTCTATTATCAATATATTCCATGACATGGTCAGGATAACCTTGAACGATATTAGGTAGTGTTCCACCTTGAATCGCTTTAACCGTTAAATCTTTAAGTTCATTATAGTTACTACCTTGTTTAACAACGTTAACGGTAATATTTGGGTATACTTTAGAAAAATCTTCTGCGTATTTCTTTACCGCCGCATCAATTGAATCCCCGTTTGAATGCCATAATGTAATGGTGATTGGTTCTGTTGTAAGTTCAGTAGGAAGCTCTTGAGATAATGTTTTAACAGTTAAGCTAATGACTTCACTTGCTACTTCACCTTTGTCATTTTCAACACTTACAGTAATTGAATAACGTCCAGTTCTTCCTAAGTTATAATCTTCTGTAAAAGTAATTTGATCAGTTAGGTCAACTGGGTTTTCAGGATCAGTGTAGTCAAAAGCCGTAACCCCTCTAATTGGATCATATGATTTTGAGCCAATATAATAACTTTGTCCATTTTGAACCCCATGTAACTGTACAGTTGGGTTACCAACTTTTAATGTGATTGAAGCTTCTGCAGAAAGCCCCTTTGAATCTTCAACATAAATTTTATAACTGTAGATTCCCACTTTTTTCAACCAAGCTTCTTGAAATCCTTGAACTTCAATCACTTCAGTTAAGTTTCCATCTTGGGTATCTACTGCAGTAATCCCTTCTAGTGGATCATATTCTGCATCTAATTCAACTTCGACAATCGTTCTTAATCCTTTAAACTCTGGTGGTGTGTTACGCATTGTTGCACAAGCTGAAACCCCCAGAAGAATTGAGACAATCATCATTAAACTAAATAATTTCTTCATGCTTTCTCCTTATCCTTTCGTGCCGCTTCTACCGACACCAGACATGATATATTTTCTAAGTGCTAAGAACACAATTAACAGTGGTACTGTTACCAGTGCACTTGCAGCAATCTGTAAACTGTAAATTAATCGGTCTCCATCATTAAAGTTTGCGTCTCTTAAAGCAACTGAGATAAGCCAAAATGCCTTACCTTCACCCTCAGGTCCCATCGCCGTAATAAGTCTTGGCCAAATGAATGCGTTCCATGAACCAATTACCGATAAAATCGTAATCGTTGATAAGGTTGGACTTGCGATTGGTACCATCACTCTTAATAAAAACTTGAAGTCACTACAGCCATCCACTTTTGCAGCTTGATATAAACTGTTAGATACTTGTTTAAACGCTTGTCTTAAGAAGAATATATAGGAAATACTAGTCATAAATGGAATAATCATGGCGAGGAAATAATGGTTCTGTCCGACCGGCATTCCGGTCCAACCTAATCCGTTACGCCCTACAGTAATGAAGTTCGTAATAATAAATAACTCACCAGGTACCATCATTGTCATTAGTAAGGTTGTAAATAGACCTTCTCGACCTTTAAATTCTATTCTCGCAAATGCATATGCTGCTAGAACAGTTGTAATAACAGTTCCGATAGTTGAAACAACCCCAACAAATAAGGTGTTTAAAATATATTTACCGAAGTTTAATTCTTCTAATACCACTCTAAAGTTAATCCATTGTGCGTCCCATGGCCAAATGAAGAAACTTGGGTTTGGGTCATTAGAACTTTCATAATAAGTTTTTAATGATGTTAATATCATCCAATAGAACGGTAGGATAATAAAGATTGCCATTAAGATTAAGAACGTATAGATAACAATATACTTAATAACAAGTTTACTGTTTTGGCTTCTAATTTCTTTCTTAATTCTTGCTGCTTCAGCGATCACTTCATCGGCTTGATTGTCGCCTTTTTTGCGATTACGTTTTTTGTCCAAGAAACGTTCTCTTTCATCCTTGCCGGCATTCTTTAAGTAATATAATTCATCTTTTTGATAGGTCTTATTCTTAATGTAACCTTCGCCAAAATGTTGTTGATCTAAACGGTTTGATTCATCAATAACTGCTTGAAGATTTGCTTTATTTTCTTGCTTAATCAGTTTCTTTTGGCGTCTTTTTTCAAACATGTTTGGTATATCTTTGAAAAATCCAATAAAGCCGTAATTATGAGTCACTCTTGTATAGGTGAATGTATTAATAAAGTTCAATACAGCACTAACTGGATTTAAGACCAATAAAGAGATAATTCCATAGAAGAAATTAACTAACCCTGTATAATCATTTATATCATAGACGGTCTGGTTTTTATAGCGTTTTACCCGTCCTACTAGTAAAGGAATAGTAAAGATTAAGAAGAACGCAAACATCGTCAACCAGAAGTTTATTTGAAGGGTTGAAAGTTGTCCAAATACAGAATCATACATGAATACTTCATCTAAAAGACTTGGATCATAAGATCCTGTATCTTTTAATGGAACTCTAATAATTGAAAATAAATAAACGAATAAACTTGCAACAAGTAATATGTATATAAAATCAACTATAGTAATCGCTAATGATATTTTTTTAGATTTATTAAAATACATCTCTTTGGTTTTCATGAGCGCCTCCTAGTAGTGTACACGTTTCTTACCTACCCACATTTGAACCAATGTGAGCATTAAGATAATCGCGAATAAGATAATAGAGGACGCTGCGGCTAACGATAAGTTACCTGGCGTACTATTATTCATATAGTCATAAATATAGAATACGATGGTTTTAAGCGTATAGGTTGCTCCAGCTGGTTGACCTGAGTCCCCAAATATCGCAACAACAGATGAATAGGTCTTAAAAGCACCAATAATGGATGTCACCACGATATAAAATACCATTGGCGATATCATGGGAACTGTAATCTTGGTAAACATTCTTGATTTTGGTGTAGCATCAATTTGAGCGGCTTGATAATATTGTTTATCAATCCCTTGAATAGCGGATAAAAACACCATCACCTTAAATGCCATTGAATCCCAAACACTATAGATAAGCAGTACGCTCATCGCGTTCCAATATCCAGCTCTAGGACCAATCCAGTTAACCGAACCAATCCCTAGCGCATTTAACATATTATTAACTAAACCACCATCAGTCTTAAACATGTAAGCAAAGACTAACCCTATCGCAATCGTGTTGGTTACGTAAGGTAAAAAGAATACGGTTTGAAAGAAATTTCTTAATGGTTTAATCGCATTTAACGATACCGCAACAATCAGTGATAAAACCACTGATATTGGTACCGAAATAAACACAATAACCAAAGTGTTAATAACAACTGAAGACTGAGTATGACTTGATGGTAGTAGGAAATTTGATTCCGTTAACACGGTAATGAAGTTTCCCAATAAAGTATAACCAGCAATCGTCCCATCTGAAGCATTATAACCCGTATAGATAACTAATCTAAATGAGTTAAAAATTGGATAGAATGTAAATATCCCAAGTAAAACTAAGACAGGCCCTAAATAAAGTAATGCCTTACCCCATTGACGAAGGGTTGTCTTTGTTTTAAAACGTCTTTCGATAACTTTTTTAACAGGTGGTAAAGCTTTACGAACTTTACGGTTATAAGCTATTTTAGTTGGGTCATTTGATTCTTTTAAGGCTTGATATTCCTCATCAACACGAATACGAAGGTCGTCGAAATCTTCAAAAATATAAATATCATAATCAGACTCTTTTCCCAAGTACTCTCTAATAACTTGGTCTTGAGCCAAACGTTTTTCTGTTCTTTTTACTTTAAAAGTGATTTTGTCAAAGAATTTTCCAATGCCACCAGTCACTTTTCGTTTAAGAACGTTGTAGTTCGTTTTCCAACTCCAGAAAAAGCGTTTTAAGATGTTTCCTTTGTTCATCTAAACCCCCTCTTTCTCTTTTACAACGTCTCCGGTTTCTAAATCAAAGGCATGAATCTTACCTTCTTTAACACCTAATTTAATTTCTTTAACCCCTTTCACATCATCCGAATCTACTAAAGCTCTTAACTCTTGGTCTTCGGCGTGGAAAGTAATCATTGTATCACGACCAATATGACTAACTTCACGTGTTGAAATATTAAATCCATTTGGATCTATTCTAAAGTCTTCTGGTCTTATCCCAAACGTATATTTACCATCAGGAATCTTTTTAGAACCAACTACAATATCCCCAAAATATACTTTATTTGATTTAACAGAACCTTCAAAAGTGTTAATTGGTGGATTTCCTAAGAACTTCGCCACAAACAAATTAACAGGGTAATTATATAGGTCTTGAGGTTCGTCCATTTGTTGCATAACCCCAGTATCCATAACAACCATCTCATCACTAATACTCATGGCTTCTTCTTGGTCATGCGTAACGAATATAGTTGTAATCTTCGTTTCTCTTTGAATACGTTTGATTTCTTCTCTCATTTGAAGTCTTAGTCTTGCGTCTAAGTTTGATAATGGTTCATCAAGTAATAATACTCTAGGTTTTTTAACCAGTGCTCTGGCAATCGCAACTCTTTGTTGTTGTCCTCCAGATAATTGGCCTGGTTTTCTCTCAAGTAACTCTTGAATGTCAACAAGGGTTGCCATTTCAAGAACTCTTGCTTCAGCGTCTTCTTTCTTAATAGCCATGTTTTCAAGTGGGAACATAATGTTTTGTCTTATCGTCATATGAGGATACAAAGCGTAGTTTTGGAACACTAAGCCGATTCCTCTTTTTTCTGGTGCTAGTTTAGTAACATCTTCATCACCGAAAAAGATTTTTCCTGAGGTCGGTTTATGCAACCCTGCTATCATAAATAATGTGGTCGACTTCCCACATCCTGAAGGACCCAATAAAGAAATGAGCTTCCCATCCGGAATAACAACGTCTAATCCGTCAACCGCTCTTGTTTCTTTTTTCTGTTTATCAACAAAAACTTTTGTTAATTTCTGTAATCTAACTTCCATTATTCTGTTCATGCATGATGCATGACTCCTTTCTTATTTCTTTCTAATGTCTCTTTTTAATCCAACCGAAGGTTTTACTTTACCTAAATATTTTTTCTTAAAGAAGAAAATAAAATAGGTCATTATAATCAGTGAGGCAAAATAAATTGCCATCCCTATGTAGAATATATGTTGATACTCACTTAAATCACTAGGGTTGTTCTTATAAATCAAATCCGTTTGTAACTCTAAGTAAGGTAGTTTACCATTCTCTTCGTAAAAGTTAACAAGTTTTTCTTTTACTGTAAAATCAGTCTCACTTAGTGTGTAAGGGATTGTAAAATAGGTAGTTTGATCATCAATTAGTTGAATTTCAGTGTAATTCCCTAATAGATCATCTTTTGAAACAATTGCTTCTGTGTTCTCGTTTACCGCGACATATAAATCCAAACTTCGATACTGGACTACCCTTATATCTTTATTGGTTTCTCCAACAAGTCTTAAAGTGTACGAAGAAGTTAATACTTTATTCTTGTTGTGAATCATGATAAAGACGGATTCTTTGGTTGCGGAGATGTCATTTTCCTTTACTTGGGCTGTTTCGAACATCCTTACCTCAAAATCATCATCAGAATAAGTTAAGATTGGTTCTGATTTATGATAATTCGGGATTCTACTATAAAAGAAAAAGTAGTTTTCATCAATGTTTGCTAAGCTTTCTGTTCCATTATCTACGATGTATTTATCTTCCATTAACGCTCTGGTGTACCAGAACGTAAAGATAAACATTAAGGCCATAAATAGAGCGTAGAATATTCGGCCTAATATCTTCATTAACTGCCCCATATGCCTAATTCATGCATGATTGCATACTCCTGTGCATCTTGGAACCATTGATATAGATATCTGTTGTTAAAAACAAGCTTTGTTCTCGTGGATAAGTAATTCTGTGAGTAACCATTTTTGACTAAGTCATAATTGAGTAAAACACCATCTAACCATATCAACCCAAGAGTTCTACCGTAATTATCTTTTTTACCGTCATAAACACTACTTTGAAGGTAAATGGTGGTAGCCTTGTTTAATCGTTCTGTTGTATAAGTTTTGGCTTCTAATCCCCAATCTTGAACAACAGGATAGGTTTCTGGTGTGTCTATGCCTAAGAATCTAACTCTCGCTTCACCTGAATATGATACCCCTGAATTAACGCCATAAAAACTAGCTGTATCTCCATCTGTAACACTTATCAATGTCACTAAATCCATCCCACCATCAACATGGCTAAATGGATATTGATCAAAGACGAAAGTAATCGTTTCTGGAATTTCAACTGGATAAGTTCCTACCATTTCATAGTAGTTATTAACAAAACCATTCCATTCGGTTAAGTTAAACGATCGATTCCCTTTGGTTATTCCTTCAGCTCTAACCTGAATTTCTTTTTCTACAATAATAACTCTATTGCCTAAGTTATAGAAAGTATCTATGTAAGTATTGTTTTTGTATCTCAGTTGAATCACGTCATTCCCATCAAACAATAAATCATCTGATAAAAAATCTGCCTTACTAGTTAAATCTCTATTAGATGCCCCTCTATTAACAATGACATATGTTTCATTTGGTTGAAGCATAAATGAGTCTAACTCTATTGTTACCGAAGGTGTTAATTCACCATTATGTAAAATAGCTATCTTGTAGTCCTTTAAATCAAGCGGTGATCCTGTAGGATTATAAAGTTCAATCCCAACATCGCGTTTCAAATAATCACCATCAATATACTTAGAAATAAATAATGATTCAGATGCCTTAGTAATGGTGTTTTCATACAACTCTATTTCTATTTCTTCTGTTCTTTCAACATATTCACCGATAGTATGGTTAACATATTGACTAAACAAATCTTCTTCATAAGCATCATCTTCTTTATAACTAAATTGGATGTTAACATATCCTAACCCATCAAACAAATTTTTAATTTGTGCAATGTTTAAACCAGTTAAATCAGGAAGTAATCCATCGTTATTGGCAATATATACAACCACATCTGAACCACCTTCAACAGAATCTAAGATAGCGTTATCTTTATATCTAATAAAGGTTCCATCCGTAAATTGTATATTTCCCTCATATTCAATTATTAAATTGAGAGGTAAGATAGCAAATTCGGTTTTTACCTCTTGTTCGGTCATCCCGGTTAAATCTGGTAAATCATACTTAGGCGTTTTATCACAAGCTGTTGTTATCAACAAAACAAGTGAGAAAATCCCCATCAGTAAAGCTTTTTTCATTCAATTCCTCTTCCTCAAAAAACAAAAAAGCACTCTAAATAAAATTAAAGTACTGTTATAGTTGCGATAAAAAACGTTTTAGTAGATAAGATTATTGTGACATTTATGATATTATCATTCATTAATATACCCACCTCATCATTAATATAAATTATATATTAATTGCTCATAAATTTCAACCAACGTGACTGAAATTAAATGCTTTTTAGATCCCAATGTTTTCCCTTTTAATGTGCCTATATTTTAAACAATAGTCCACTTAAAGTCAACATTGTTTTTTTGACCCCTTTTTTTTCTAATTAGTTATTAACTAAAACTCGGCGTGTTTAGGTGTTCTTGGGAATGGAATAACATCTCTAATGTTTTCTACCCCTGTTAGATACATGATCATTCTTTCAAAACCCATACCAAATCCAGAATGTACACAACCGCCATATCTTCTTAAATCAAGATACCACCACATATCTTCTTTAGGTATGTTCATTTCATCCATTCTTTTTTCAAGAAGTTCTAATCGTTCTTCTCTTTGAGATCCACCGATTAACTCCCCTGAACCAGGTACCAGTAAATCAACCGCTCTAACTGTTTTGCCATCTTCATTTAGTCTCATGTAAAAAGCTTTAATATCTTTTGGCCAATCAGTGACAAACACAGGCCCATTAAAGTGTGTATCTGTTAAATATTTTTCATGTTCTCTTGCCAAGTCGGCACCGTATTCTGGTTTATTTTCAAATTTAACCTTAGATTCTAGAAGAATCGTAATTGCGTCATGATGTGTAATTTGATGAAATTTAGATTCTTTTAGTTTATTTAATTTATTTAATAAGCCTTTTTCAACAAATTTATCAAATAATTCCATTTCATCTGGTAATGTTTCAAGCGCATCCTTAACAATATATTTAACCATAGCTTCCGCAACATCCATCATAACGTTTAAATCAGCGAATGCCATTTCTGGTTCAATCATCCAAAACTCAGAGGCATGACGTTGAGTTTGTGAGTTTTCCGCTCTAAAGGTTGGCCCAAATGTATAAACATTTCTAAAAGCCATCGCGTAGGCTTCAGCTTCTAATTGACCAGTAACCGTTAAGTTCGTCTTAATGCCAAAAAAATCTTCTTTATAATCAACATTCCCAAATTCATCTTTAGGAATATTTTCTAATGGCAGCGTTGTTACTGTAAATGTTTGACCAGCGCCCTCGCCATCATTGCCTGTAATAAGTGGTGTATGAACATACACAAAATCATTTTCCTGGAAAAATTGATGAACCGCATAAGCAACCCTACTTCTAACTCTAAACACCGCATTAAATAAATTTGTGCGCATTCTTAAATGGGCGTTTTCCCTTAAAAATTCTCGCGTGTGTCGTTTTGGTTGGATTGGATAGGTTTCATCCGCATCTCCTAATAAAACAACATTTAACGCCTTAATTTCAAATGCTTGTTTCATTTGAGGTGTTAAGACAAAAATCCCTTTAACCGAAACACTTGATCCAACTGATATTTTTTGAATATCTTTAAAGTTTTCTAATTTGTCTTCATAGACAACTTGGATGTTTTCTAACGTTGTTCCGTCATTAATATTTAAAAAACCAAATTCCTTTTGAGCTCTATTAGTTCTAACCCAACCAGCAATTTCGATTTCTTTGTTGGAATATTTGTTTATATCTCTTTTTAGTTGTTTAACTGTAATCATTTTATAACCTCTTCTACCCTTATCTTGATATATTATACCAAATTGTAAAGAAAAAAACGACATGGCTAATCGTTTTCTTCTTCATCTTCTATTTGAATCATTGTAGAATCCAATAATTCTTTATCTACTTTAGAGATTTGTTTGAATCTCTTTGTAATCTTTGTAGAGGTTATATCTAGTTCTCCTGCACTCTTACTCAATGTATCTACACTGCGTTTTAATTTTTCCCACCTTTGACTATAGCGGCCAAATTCTTCTGATAATTTATTTAATTCTTGTTGGATTTGTTGAGAATACTTTGTCCTTTCGATGTCTTTTAATGCAGTTTGAACAATCGATAACATCGCAATTAAAGTTGTCGGAGATGCCAACAAGACTCCCCTTTTAAGGCCATAGTCATTTAGCGCCATGTGGTTGGCATGAATATCAGAAAATACTGCTTCAGCAGGAATAAACATGATTGCTTGTGAAGCTGTTTCACCAGAAATAATATATTTTCTTGATATATCATCGATATGTTTTTTAACATCTGCTTCAAATAACTTTGTGGCAGACTTTCTATCTATATCAGACGCGTTCGGATCATATTTTCTTCGGTAGTTTTCTAGTGGAAACTTTGAGTCAATACAAATATCTCCTGTTGGTTCCGGGGCATGCAATATCATGTCAACCCTCGCTCCATTTGTTAAGGTGAATTGAGGTTCATAGATTTCAGGTTTATTTTCACCATAAATCGCTTCGAAAATTTGATTTAATTGAACTTCACCAAACGCCCCTCTTGCAGTTTTATCAGATAAAATGTCCGATAACGACACAACTTCAGTAGATAACTTATCAATATTCTTTTGAGCTTCGTCTATTTTAGCTAACCTTTCAACCACATTAGTAAAAGTCTTATTGGTTTGTTCAAAACCTTCACCTAACCTTACGTCAACTTTTTTATTTATCTTTTCGATTTGTTCATCTAAGGATTTCATCATCTTATCTGAAAATTTGATAAAATCCTCTGTGGTTTGTTTATCAGAAGACGAAAAAGTCTTAGCAATATTTTCTTTAAGGTCTCCTATTTGTTGAGCAACATTAACCAATATTTTTTCTGAAAGTTCTGAAGTATCCTTTTTTTCTGTAGTTGTTTTCTTGCTAAAATCAAGAAACAAAAAAGTCAAAATCATCAGACCAATTAAAACAATAATGATTAAAACTAACATAACTATTTGAATTGCGTCCATTTCAATGTTGCCTCCTTTATTCTATAAAATATATATGCTTTACATTGTTTTTGTCTGTTCTTACGTAAAATGAAATGTAGGTATCATCAGATAATATTAAGTCATTCACTGTCGTTGCTACTAAATCACTGTTTAAATTATACTTTTGATTACCATTACTATTAGTAATGGTACCAAATCCTCGACTAATTAAATCAGTGCAATAATACCTGTTTTGGGTATTAAAAACAAAGAAGAAGTTATATTGTGCTTCAATATCAACTACATGGTTCATAAATTCATTAACTTCTGTTATTTCTTCCGATGTAACTTCTTTTACTCTTAGACCAATAAATTCTTTTCTATAGTATGAACCAAAAGCATTATAAGTTGGATCATTAACATTACGGAAATTTGGATTCAACCAATAATTTGATGCCATTGACGCAACAGTTGAATCAGAACCTTGAAATATAGTCTTAAATATACTATCTCCAGGGCTAAGAATACCCGAAGTTTCAAACAAAATGTTTTCTTCTCCAACATATGCTGCATGACCGCCAAAATAGAATGTTACAAAATCGTAAATACCCGGTTTATTTGCAAAAGGCGATTGTCGAGTAACTAAAATATCTCCTTCAGCTCCTGGATATCTTAAATCATTATTATAAAACGGCGATCTTTCAAACTCATCCGGGTAGTAGGTTTCACGTGAAACTTGATAATATTTAATTGTCTCGGTGCTAATGTCTTCTCGTAACACACCTCGTGATGTAAATGTTTTTATTTCTTGTTGTACTTTGACCCACTCTGCGGCCGTTTGACCTGTCAAAAACAATAAGAATCCCACAAACAATATTAGGAATGTTTTAGCACCTTTCTTTATTAATCTCTTCATAACATTATTATAACATTTAAGTATATCAACAACAAAGAAAATAAAAAAATAGGACTCTCGCCCTATTTCTTTTTTGGTTTAACTATAATAGCACGTTCTTCTCCGTTGCCTTCGGATTCGGTATAAACATCTCGCCATTCAGCTAATTTAGTATGTATAATACGTCTTTCATATGAATTCATTGGGTCTAACCTTGCTTCAACTCCAGAAAATGCTACTTCTTTAGCAACCTTTGTTGCAAGAATTTCTAATTGACGTTTTCTATTATCTTTATAGCCTGCAATATCCAACGAAACCCTTACTGGACCATCACTTAATTTGTTTAAATAGTTTCTTAAAAGGGTTTGCGCTGCATTTAATGTTCTGCCTTCAAATCCAATAATAAGCGCATTTTCATCGCTTTGAATATTATAAGCAATTTCTCTACCTTCGTCAGATGTTCTAAATTCAGTAATGACTTCAACTTCTAATGCTGCATATAAATTTTCTAGATATTTTTTTCCTTCAAATGCTAAATTGATATCTAACAATGCTTCATAAAGTGTTGAAGAACCGATACCTAAAATACCTTTTTTTTCTTTAATAACTGAGATTTTAATATATTCTAGCGGAACGTTAAATTCCTTAATCGCTATTTCTTCAGCTTCTTTAATTGATTTTGCTTCAAACTCAATCCTTTTCGTCATAATTGATCACCACCAGATCTTTATTTTTCATTTTATGATATTTCACTTCACTAATTTTTCTATTTACTAAGTTTTGTCCAATTGAATAGGTGTTACCAACCACCCAATACAATGCCAATGAGTTGCTTCCTAATGAAATCCCAAACATCATTACTACCATGAATATTTGCATATATTTCATCATTTTCTTACTTTGTTCAGCTTGTTCACTTTGTGGGCCATATTTAGATGTATCCTTTTGATACGATGGTTTTCTTGCTGATAACCAGTTTAATAGTGCGCTTGTACCAGCTACTATAAATGCTAATAACCATCCTTTCCAGTCTCCACCTTCACCCCATATCGCTGAGAGATTCCCACTTTTACTAAGGTCAATTCCCAAGAAATTCATGTTAGCTACTTTATCAGCCCATACGCCAGTAGCAACGACAACTCCATCAACAACTTGTTCTTGAATCCAAATCCTCTGAACCACTTGATATACAGCAATAAATATTGGCATTTGAATTAATGGCATTAAACAACCCAACATATTAATTTTATGTTTCTTATACACTTGCGCTGTTTCCATTTGCATTCTTTGTTGTGATTCACGATCTTTTCTATTTGCATATTTAGCTTGTATTCTCGCAATTTCAGGTTGAGCTATCGCCATTTTTATACTTAAGTCATTACTTTTTGCATAAATAGGCCATGCAATTGTACGAATGATAATGGTAGTAATGATAATCCCTATACCAAAATTATTCCCAAACAAACCTGAAAACAACTGCATAATCCAAGCAACAGGGATAACAAGAACCCAGTCAAACCAATTTGCAACTTTTGGATCGAATGTGATAGGACGGTTAACGTCTCCACTACAGCCCGTTAATACCAACAATAGTGTTACTAACGCAAATACGTATAGTATCTTCTTATTTTGTTTCATTCTTAATCTCCATTTCGCGTGTTTTCTTTATTAAATTTTTAATGTTTCTTTCAATCTCAGCATAGATGAGTTTATTAGCATCTTTTTTTACTACAACAACATAATCTATTCTTGGAATATTTTCTAAAGATGCGAAAATCATTCTGATTTGTCGTTTAATTTTATTTCTCATGACTGCGTTACCATATTTCTTTCCTATGGAGATTGCATACCTGAAATGATCGAAACTATTTTCTTTGTAGTATACTACAAAGAACTTACTTCCAAAACTTTTTTTATTGTGGATAATGGCATCGATTTCTTTTGTTTTTTTAATTCTATATTGTTTTTTCATTTTTTAAAATAAAAAACGACCGAAAATAATTATCTCATTTTATCTAGTCGTTCATGTTGTTATAAAATTTATATTAAATTATTAAGCTGATAATCTAACGCGGCCTTTAGCTCTGCGACGAGATAATACTTTTCTGCCATCCTTAGTAGCCATGCGTGCTCTAAAACCATGTGTGCGTTGATGTTTAATCTTACTTGGTTGATATGTTCGTTTCATAATTAACCACCTTTCTTCCGAAATCGTGCTCTTTTATTATATCGGTTCATTTTTAAAATGTCAACCTAAAAAATGAGGAAAAAAACATATTCATATTTAGTTTTGTAAAATAAAGTTTTCAACTTAAAAAATGTGGATAAAAATTTCGGTGGGAGATTTGAATTGTGGAAATCTTTGAAAACGAATGAAAACTGATTGTAATCATCTTAAAAGGTTCTTATTTATCCATATTATGGTGTGAATAACTTTCAAAATAAAAAAGTTATCCACAGAAAATGTGGCTAAATTTATGTTACTAAAAAGGGGAACGCATGTTAACATATTAATACTAGAGTTTGGAGTTGAACAATATGCAAGAATATGAAGTCCTGTGGGATCAGGTCTTGGAGAAATTGAGAGACTCATTAGACAGTGAAGTCTATGAGGAATTTTTCGAACCACTTTCACCAATCCAAAAGGTGGCTGATAATTACGTCTATATAATTGCGCCATCACCTTATATCCAAAGTCGAATCAACCGACTTTACTTAAATCAAATAAATACATTATCTCAATCTATGTACAAAAAGCACTTAGTAGGGTTTAAATTTGTCTTAGAAGAAGAACTAACCAAAGATCAACGATTATTAGGCCCAGAAATTGGTTTAGAAGAAAAGTATAGATCTGGTGATCTTAATGCAACTTTATCTTTTAATAATTTTGTGGTTGGTAAATCTAATAGATTTGCTTTTCAAATGGCTCTAAAAGTTGCCGACCAACCCGGAGTCGTTGCTAACCCGTTTTATATTTTTGGAGATGTTGGATTAGGAAAAACACATTTAATGCAAGCTGTAGGAAACTATATTTTGGATAACAACATTACCACGCGTGTGTTATATGAAAAAGCATCCGATTTTCTTGAAAACTATGTTTCTAAAGTTAGTACTAATCAAATGAGTGAATTCAATGAGCGATATAGATCGGTTGATATTCTATTGATAGATGATATCCAACAGTTATCAGATAAGAAAAATACACAAATGGAGTTTTTTAAATTATTTGACTATTTAACTAATCAAAATAAACAAATTATTTTAACTAGTGATAAACCTGCAAGTGAACTTAAAAACATGATGTCAAGGCTAACAAGTCGGTTCTCACAAGGCTTAATGGTTGATATCGGGGTCCCTGATTTGGAGCATCGAGTTGAGATTCTACGGAAGAAGCTCTTAGCCGAAGCGCCTGATATTGATGATTTTGATTCAGCTATATTAGAATTTATCGCCTCTTACTTCTCTACAAATATTAGAGAACTAGAAGGTGCTTTGAAGAGGGTTCTATATTATTGTATGATTAATAATATTCCATACACCGTAAAGAACGCTGAAGAAGCTTTAGATTCATTAATTAAAACAAAGAAAAAAACAGAAGCAGCTAGTGAAAATAGTTACGATAAAATTCAAAGTGTTGTGGCAGAATATTACAGTGTTACAGTGCATGATTTAGTGGGTACATCACGTAAAGCAAAATTTACTTTACCACGTCATATCGCTATGTATTTAATAAAGTTTAAATATGATATTCCTTATAAAACAATAGGTGGTTTTTTTGGAAATAGAGATCATTCAACTGTCTTAAGTGCCGTTGAAAGAATTGAAAATCAAAAGAAATACGATAAGGAATTAAATATGGCTTTAGAACACATCATAAAGAAGTTGGATAAATAGTAATTTATGTGGTAAATATTGTGGAGTTATGGTATAATAAAGATAGATAAATCGGGGGTTTTCTAAACTCTCCACAATCCCACAGACCCTTATTACTATTATTTAAAAAAGATAAGAAATAAGACAAGGAGAAAATACATTATGATTTTTAGCATCAATCAAGACTTATTACTGGATACAATTAATGTTATCCAAAGAGGCTTACCAGTAAAAACACCACTACCGATATTAAACGGCATTAAACTTGAAGTTTTTGATGATCACTTAATTTTCACAACATCTAATACAGATATTGCTATTCAAATGATTGTTAACGATTCTAGTTTAGAAGTACTTTCGCCGGGCCGTGTAGTGATTCCAGGAAAATATTTAATCGACATTACAAGAAAATTAGAAGGTCGCGTTGAATTTTCATTAGTTGAAAACAGAGTATTAGTAATCAGATCTAGCAATGTAGAATATAAACTACATATCATGGATGTTGAAGATTATCCAGATGTCGATTTCTTAGATATGGGACAACCTATTGTTTTAGAATCAAAAACGTTAAAAGGAATTATTAAAGAAACCAATTATGCAACTAGCCAATATGAAAAACGGCCAATTTTAACTGGTGTTAATTTCAAACATGAAGAAGATAAGCTCTTTTGTGTCGCAACAGACTCTTACAGATTAAGTCAAAAGATTTTACCTTTGTCTACTGATTTTGAACCATTCAACATAGTTATTCCAAATAAGAGTTTAGATGAATTATCTAGAATCATTGATTCTGTTAATGAAGATGTTGAGATTTATATTTCACCTAATAAAGTATTATTTAAATTTAATGATATTTTGTTCCAAACAAGATTATTAGATGGTGTTTATCCGGATACATTAAGAATCATTCCAACAGAATTTCCAATTATCATTAAATTCAATAAAGATGAGTTGTTAAGATCAGTTGAACGCGTTAGTTTGTTATCTCCAAAAGATAGAGAAAATAACTACAATATAATCAAATTAATGGTTAAAAAAGACTATTCAGTTGAAATCTCATCGACAAACACTGAAATTGGGGATGCACAAGAAGTGATTATTCCAACAGATGATGTAGTTGGACCAGCGATAAAAATTGCGTTCAGCTCTAAATATTTAACAGAAGCGTTAAAAGCATTTACCTCTAATGAAGTAACCTTAAATTTTGCAGGTGAAATTAAACCTTTTGTTATTAAAGGTGACCTAGACCCAGATATGTTAAGTTTAATTTTACCAGTTAGAATTGAATAAAATTAAATCTAACAAAGCCCTTAAATTTAATTTTAAGGGTTTTTTTATTGCTTATACATAGAAGCGTGCATAAATAAAAAAAAACAAATAAAAACAAGATTTTTTCCTTATATTATGATATAATATAACTAGCGAGGTTTATCGAAATATGGAAAAGTTCAAAATTGAGGGTCCTTATATTACTCTAGGACAATTTGTTAAAGCCATAAATTTAGTTTCTTCAGGTGGAATGGAAAAAGTGTTTTTATTAGAATCCACTATAACCTATAATGGAGAACCAGAAAACAGACGGGGTAAAAAAATCTACCCTAAAGATAGAGTTAATATAAATGGGATCACTTATGAGTTTTTATAATGATAGAGTACTTAGAAGTTAAAAACTTTCGAAATCACGACTTTAAAAAAATAAAAATAAACTCAAAGACGACATTTATAGAAGGTTCTAATGGACAAGGCAAGACCAGCCTATTAGAAGCCTTTTATTTTGTTAGCCTCTTAAAATCTCACCGAACCAGTGATGATTCTACCTTAATTCAATCGAACAAACCTTTTGCTAAAATAATTGTTAAAACCACAAAACATACTTATGAAGTCGTTATTCAGAAAGATTCAAAACACCTTAATATAGACAAAAATCAAATTAAAAAGATGAGTCAATTTGTTGGAGGCTATAAAGTAATCATGTTTTCACCTGAAGACTTAGAACTTATAAAAGGGCATCCAGGGATAAGAAGAAGGTTCATGGATATAGAAATGTACCAAGTTAAACCAAAGTACATAGAACAATTATCCGTATATAAACAAGTTTTAAAACAAAGAAATGCTTTGTTGAAAAGACTGAAACTATCAGATGATTTAACTTTCTTAAGGATTATTAATAAGCGTTTATCAGATGAAGCTAATAAAATAATTCACGAAAGAACGCAATTTATAGATAAGTTAAATCAAGCATTAATTAACCGATTTAAAGACTTTAATCAAATAGACAAGGTTTCTATCATATACAAACCAAACGTTCCCTTAAACAGTCTAGAAAGTGTCTTAAATGATAAAACAGAGCGTGACATTTTGAGTCAAACAACAAGTTCTGGACCACATCGAGATGACTTTATTATTCAATTTAACGGAGTTGAAGCTAAAGAATTTGCCTCACAAGGCCAACAAAGATTAATCACAATAGCATTAAAACTGTCCCTTATTGAGTTGATTGATAAAGAAGAGGAACTCATCATTTTATTAGATGATGTCCTCAGTGAATTAGATGAGCAAGCAATTAGAGAAATTGGTAAAATTGTTCATTCAGATTATCAAGTTATTATGACAGGGACCCAATCAAACTATGAAAATGTTAATTTAATCAACTTAAATGAAGGAGATGATGAATATGCAACAAAACAACAATAACAATAATTACATGGCTGAGAATATTCAAATACTAGAAGGACTTGAAGCGGTAAGAAAAAGACCTGGGATGTATATTGGATCAACAGGTGAAAGAGGCCTTCACCACTTAGTATGGGAAATCGTTGACAATGCCATAGATGAAGCGATGGCTGGATATTGCGATACCATCAACATTGAGCTTTTACCTGGCGATGTTGTCAGAGTGACGGATAACGGAAGAGGAATCCCAGTTGACTTGCATCCTAAAACACATAAACCAGCTGTAGAAACTATTTTTACGGTTCTTCACGCAGGTGGTAAGTTTGATGGCAAATCTTATAAAGTATCTGGCGGACTACATGGTGTTGGTGGTTCAGTTGTTAACGCATTATCAGTTAACTTCAAGGTGACAATTGCTAGAGATGATAAACTCTATCAAATGAAATTTGAAAGAGGAATTCCAGTCACTAAATTAGAAATTATTGGTGATTCATCACACACAGGAACAACCATTGAATTCTTAGCTGATCCAACTGTATTTACAGAAACAACAAGATATGATTATGAGACCTTAAGAAATAGAGTTCAAGAACTATCTTTCTTAAATAAAGGCTTAAAAATATCCATTAAAGATGCTCGAAATCCAGAAAAAGAAATTTTCAATGAATATCACTATGAAGGTGGTATAGTTGAGTATGTTGCGTTTTTAAACGAAGGAAAACAAGTTGTAAATCACGATATAATTTATGTTGAGAAAACTCAAGATGATATCACGGTTGAAATGGCGATTCAATATAATGATTCTTATGCAACTAACCTTTACTCGTTTGCGAACAATATTCATACACATGAAGGTGGAATGCACGAAGATGGTTTTAAACTCGCGATTAACCGAGTTATTAAAAAGTATGCTGAAGAAAATGATATGCTTAAAAAAGATGATACATTCCAACGAGAAGATACTTTAGAAGGAATAACATGTATTTTATCAATCAAACATCCAAACCCTCAATTTGAAGGACAAACTAAGACTAAATTAGGAAACCCTGAGGTAAGAGCTTTATCTTCTCAAATCTGTGGTGAAGCGCTAGAAACCTATTTATTAGAACATCCGAATGATGCGAAATTAATCGTTGATAAGATTATCTTAGCTGCAAGAGCAAGAATCGCAGCTAGAAAAGCAAGAGATGCAACCAGAAGAAAGAGCCCACTAGATGCACTAGGTTTTGCCAGCAAACTAGCGGACTGCAGAAATAAAAACCCACACGAATCTGAAATTTATATTGTGGAAGGAGATTCTGCGGGCGGGTCTGCAAAACAAGGTAGAGATTCACAATATCAAGCCATCTTACCATTACGAGGAAAGATCTTAAACGTTGAAAAAGCGCGATTAGAAAAAGCTCTTTCGAATAAAGAAATATTAACAATGATTCAGGCTTTTGGTGCTGGTATTGGTGAAGAATTTGACGCTACTAAAGCAAGATATCATAAAATAGTTATTATGACGGATGCCGACGTTGATGGTGCTCACATTAGAACACTATTACTGACATTCTTCTATCGTTATATGAAAGGGTTAATTGATTTAGGTTATGTCTATATCGCTCAACCACCACTATATAAAATTCAGTCTGGTAAAAAGATTCGTTATGTATATGATGATGAAAAACTTCAAGAAACACTTGATGAATTTGGTGGTAGACCACAAATACAACGTTATAAAGGTCTTGGGGAAATGAACCCTGAACAATTATGGGAAACAACAATGGATCCTGAAAGAAGAACTTTATTACAAGTATCACTTAAAGATGCGATTAACGCAGATCAAATATTTACAATGTTAATGGGTGAAGAAGTTGAACCAAGAAAAAACTTTATTCAAACCAATGCGAAGTACGCTTCAAACATTGACGCTTAAGGAGAAAAATCATGGACGAAAACAATAAAGATTTATTATTAGATGATGAAATAATAGAAGATGAACATGATGATATCGAAGAACACGAAGATCATGATGATGATTTCTTTGATGAACCCAAAGCCGATTATGTTCACGGTAAAATAAAAGAAGTAAATATTGCCACAGAAATGAAAACCTCATTCTTAAACTATTCAATGAGTGTTATTGTTTCTAGAGCACTACCAGATGTAAGAGATGGTTTGAAACCCGTTCAAAGAAGAATCGTTTACGCAATGAACGATTTAGGCATGGGTGCAAATACCGCTCATAAGAAATCTGCTCGTATTGTAGGAGAAGTTATTGGTAAATATCACCCACATGGTGACTCATCCATTTATGAAGCGATGGTTCGAATGGCTCAACCCTTTAGCTATCGTTACCCATTAGTTGATGGACATGGGAACTTTGGGTCTGTCGATGGTGACTCGGCTGCAGCGATGCGTTATACCGAAGCTCGAATGAGTAAGATTGCCATGGAAATGGTTAAAGACATAGATAAAGATACGGTTAGTTTTGGTCCCAACTATGACGGTTCAGAAAACGAACCACTTGTATTACCTGCTAGATTCCCTAACCTATTAGTAAACGGGGCAAGTGGGATTGCGGTAGGGATGGCAACTAATATTCCAACCCATAACTTAAACGAAGTAATCGATGGTGTTATTGCCTATATGGACAATAAAAACATTACCACTGAAGAATTAATGCAATACATTAAAGGTCCTGACTTCCCAACTGGAGGAAAAATTCTTGGCGCAGAAGGGTTAAGACAAGCTTATGAAACTGGTAATGGAACCATTATTATTAGAGCACAGTCACAAATATTAGAATCCAAGAAATCTAAGAAAAATGCGATTGTGATTACAGAAATACCATTCCAAGTTAATAAGTCTAAGCTTATTGATAGAATTGCTGAAATCGCAAAAGAAAAAATTGTTGATGGGATTACAGACTTAAGAGATGAATCTAACCGTAAAGGAATGAGAATTGTTATTGAGTTAAGAAGAGATGTTAATCCACATGTTATGTTAAATAACTTATATAAATACACTCAACTTCAATCATCGTTCTCAATTAATATGATTTCTCTTGTTGATGGTGAACCTAGATTAATGGGTATCAAACCTATGATTGGTTACTATGTTGATCACCAAATTGATATCATTCAAAGAAGAACTTTATTTGAATTAAGAAAAGCAGAAGAAAGAAAACATATCTTAGAAGGTTTAGTAATTGCATTAGAAAATATCGATGCGGTTATTGAAATCATTAAATCAAGCGCAACCAGTGAAACCGCAAGAGTATCATTAATGGAAACATACGATTTAACAGATATTCAAGCTAGAGCGATATTAGATATGACTTTAAGACGTTTAACTGGTCTTGAAATTGAAAAGGTTAAAGAAGAAAATATCGATTTAGCAAGTAAGATTGTGGATTATAAGGATATCATCGAAAGTGATGAAAGAAAATATTCGATTATTAGAGAAGAAATCTTAGATATTAAAGCTAAATATGGTGATAAACGTCAATCAGAAATGTGTTTAGATATTCCATTAAATATTGCTGATGAAGACTTGATCCCTGAAGAAGATGTTATTATAACAGTAACCAATAAAGGCTACGTTAAACGGATGACCTTAGATGAGTATAAGATTCAAAACAGAGGTGGGGTAGGTATGACATCGATTAAGATGCAAGACTCTGACTTTGTTGAACATATTCAAATGAC
>JAQUCY010000069.1 GCA_028685975.1 Acholeplasmataceae bacterium
CTACAATAATAATATCACAAGCTTAAAAGAATATATAGAATTGGTACATGACTGGATAGAATTTTATAATACGACGAGAAGACGACAAAAAAAGTAGACCTATTTTTTTATTAGGTTCTACTTTTTATGGTGCAGTTCAGCAGTTTTTTTTATTTATTTATTGTCTATTGTTCCTCTTGACTGGATCTTAAGATAAAGTATGTGCCGATTATTCCCGCAACAATAATTAGTGAACCCACAATGATTAAGGCAATTAGGGTTGTGTTACTATTAGAAGGGCTATCAGGAATGTTAGATACAGGCGGAACAATCGTGTTGGTTAAATTCAAACCATAATATAAGACTAATGTTTGGTTAGGAATAAGGGTGATTGATTCTAAGTTTTCATAGGCAGTATCAATTTCTAATCCATAACTACTATCGAAAGCAACCTTCCAATAAAAATCCCCATCAATATTATAACTTGAGGTTTCTCCTGGAAGTCCCTCGGGTAATGTAAATGTGGTTGAGTCGTTAATACTATTATGGTGAATGACTAAAATATCTGGATATAAATCATATTGATTGGTAATTCGGTAATAGATTAAATTGGCGTCTGATTGCATATTGACCATACTCTTTATTTCTCTATGTTCTGGTAGTTTAATGGAAATATGGTTAAATCTAAAATCAATTAAATCTTTATACATCTTAAATGTTTGATTGTTTTCTTTGTTTTGGTACTTGAGAACACTAGAAGTGCTGTTAAATTCCTCTCCTCCCTTGATTACTGGGGTTGAAAATGAAAGTAAATACAAGGCTTTATATTGTTGACGTTCACTGTAGGTTAAGTTTGACATATCAGGTAAACGATTAAACATTTGGTGTGGGGTGAGGTTATTAAACTCAGGGGTGGAGCTGGATAAAATGTTACGTTTGGTTTGTGCACCGAGTGACCCACCTTTAATCCAAGCATTATCAGAGGTACTTAAACTTTGATCGATAACCCCAACAAATTTTGCTTGATCTAAGGTTTGTTTAGTCAGTTTTCCTGTTATAGATTTAGGGGTATAACTATTAAATTCCCCATACATCAAGAAATTCTCATCTAAGGCAGTTCCTAATCTTTGAATACTATTTAAATCATTAATCATTAAGCCATTTAACGGGCTAATCTTTAAGGCTGATAATTTGTATTCTTCTAATAAATAAGCTAATGATGATTCGATATAACGCGCGGTCATATAATGATTGGTGTTGAAAAAAGCTTGTTTATTTTCATTTTTAATAATCTCACCGTTGGATTGTTCATAGTAATAGCCTGGCATTAAGGCTTCTAAGTCTTCAATCACAGGGTTATATAAATCAATGTCAAGAATCACTCTAATACCATTATTTGCCATTGATTTAATAAGGTTCTTAACCTCATAGATATCCTTAGTTAAACTTTGATCAAACTGGAAAGCTCTATTAATTACACTTAAACTATTTTTAGTATCAAGAAGATCACTTAAAGCGACATGGGTAATGCCCAATTCTTTTAAGTGGGCAATGCCTGTTGTATATTCGGTATCTTTATATTCATAAGTGGTATTAGAGCGAGATAAACCAACATAAGTATCTTTATAGGTTCCATTTGAAAGTGGATCACCTGTCATCTGATGAACAGAAGTTTCATAGATGACTGCGTCTCCATAAGAGCCACTAAAATAAGGTAGTTCCATTGAAGTAAAATCAGTTGGGTTTGTCTCTTCTAAATTAACAACGAGACTCTTTGTTAAATCACTGGATAAGTGTTTTGAGTAAGGGTCAACAATTTCATATTCTACGCCAAAACGCTCAAATGAATAGGTATAACTTCGGTTTCTAGCATCACCAATAAAAGCAAAAACATAAACCCCATAAGTACTTGGGTGCATATCAAAAACAGTTTTAGTTCCATCACCATAAAGGTTTAGTTTGACACTATTTAAGGTTGGTGACCATAATTTAAAGGTGGTTCTGGTTTTTGTATAAGTAGAACCTAAGTCATTAGAATCATAATGGTAAGCAGAAGTAAAAAAACCTTGATTATAAATACCATCCAATCTAACATTAATTCTTTGGTATCCAAACCCATCATTGAAGTCAAAATCTAATGTATATTCCCTTTTAACATCCAAATCATCTTCCAATTCAATCAGATAACCATCAACTAAATCTTTTATTGATTTAACTTCACTTATGGTATCGTTAGATTGTACTTGAACGGTGGGAACACCACTACTTTTAGCACTTGTGACAACTTTTATGTTTTTTCCATCAATAAATGTTGCATAAGAAACTAAACTAGTTAACTCATCGGTATTAGAAGTGAGTTTATCTCCTCTTAGATAGTATTGATAGATGATTTCTGTTTCAAAAGGTTCATCTAGATTAAATGGGTATACTTTAACAAATTCATCGATGGTTAAAATCAGTTGATAATTTGTGTGTGTAAGTTCTATGTCAATTAGACTAAACTTTAACCAAACAACATCATTAATTAAATATTCCTCACTGGTAAAGTCATAATATTCAAATGTATCTAAATCATGAATTTTAAGTGTTGTTAGCTCATAAGTTTCACTATCTCCAAAGTAATAGATTTCTAAGGTTGTTGTTTCAGCACTTAAGATTGGCACAACAAAAAAAGATAGAGAAACTAAAATTGATAAAATTGTCAGTTTTAACACTTTCATATATTCACCCTCAAACCATATTTTACCATAATTTATTAAATGATGTAAATCACGTAATTTATGATACCGATTAAGACTGTTAATATTTAGATGTTTTATGGTAAGATATTAGGTGATAAGTGAGGTAATAATATGTCATTTTATGAGTATAGATGGTGGAAAGAAGCCATCGGCTACGAAATATATTTGAAAAGTTTTAAAGATTCCAATGGGGACGGGATTGGAGATATTAATGGAATAAGAGAAAAATTAGATTATTTAAAAGAATTAGGAATTACCTTATTATGGATTTGTCCTTTCTATAAATCCCCTATGGATGATAATGGTTATGATGTGAGTGACTATTATGATATTGATCCTTCGTTTGGGACATTGGATGATATGAAAGCTTTAATCGAAGAAGCGCATGAAAAAGGAATCAGAATTATTGCTGATTTTGTGATGAATCAAACATCTGATGAACACAAATGGTTCATCGAATCTAGAAAGTCAAAAGATAATCCCTATCGAGATTATTATATTTGGGCGGACGGGAGAATGATTAATGGGGTTGAAGTAGAACCCACCAATTGGGCTTCATTTTTTGGCGGATCTTGTTGGGAAAAAGATCAGTTAACTGGTCAATATTATATGAAAATTTTTTCTCGTAAAATGCCTGATCTTAATTGGTCAAATAAGAAAGTAAGATCTTCCATGCAAGATATTGCCAAGTTTTGGTTGGATTTAGGGATTGATGGGTTTAGAGTAGACGCAGTCGCTCATATTGGTCGAAAAAAAGAACTTATAGATTCTACTATGGAGAGTCCTTCTAAATATAAACCAGATTGGAGAATGTTTTCTAATATCCCCGTATTATTCGATTATTTAAAAGAATTTAATGAAAATGTCTGGAGCAAATACGATATTATGACGGTTGGTGAAGTCGGTGGTGGTGCGACTCCTAATGAGGCTAATCGTTATGCAGGTATTAAAAAAGGTTCAATGAACATGGTCTTTAACTTTGATCATAATTGGCATAACAATGTTTGGAATATGACCAGTATGGATGCACCTGTTGTGGTTAATCTAGTTTCTTTGAAAGAAATCTTTAAAAAATGGCAATTGGGTCAGTATGGTAAAGCATGGATGCCAATTTATTGGCTCAACCATGACCAACCAAGGGTGATGAGCCAGTATGGTAATCCTCAAAAGCCTTATTTAAGTGGTTCCATGTTAGGTCAAGCCTTGTACTTGATGTGGGGAACGCCATTTGTTTATCAAGGTGAAGAAATTGGGATGACTAATTACCCCTTTAAATCGGTTGAAGACTTTAATGATGTTTCAGTGAAAACTACTTATGATTTAGAAGTTATACAAGGTGGAAAGGATGAAAAAGAGTTCATTTATTTCACTGGTCTAAGAAGCAGAGATAACGCTAGGACAATCATGAGTTGGGATGATACTAAGTATGCCGGGTTTAGTACAAATAAGCCTTGGTTTAATGTATGTCCGGATTATCAAACAGTTAATGTTAAAAGAAATTTAGAAGACAATAAAACGATTTATAAGCACTATCAAAAGATTTTCAAGTTAAGGAAAGACTCAAAGTATTTAAAAACCCTTGTCTATGGGTCTTATAAACAACTTTTATCAAAACATAAACATGTTTATGCTTATGTAAGGGAAAATGATAAAATGATTTTAACCGTATGTAACTTTTTTGATACAACCGAAAAAGTATCGATTAGAGGTTATCAAGTCGTTAAAATCTTATTATCCAATTATGAAGATTCTAAGACAACTTTAACAAGCCTTACCTTAAGACCTTATGAAGCAGTTACTTATCTAATAGAAAAGCGGTAAAAATGGAAAATATTGAATATATTATTGCGGGAGTTATTTTAGTAATCCTAGTGATTGGTTTTTGGATTATTATTACAAACCTAGAACGACGACAAAAAAATAGCATTATTGATAAACTTTCCAAATTAGGAGTATTATCAAAATCAAATCATAAAGCCTATGACTATGATTATAAAATCAATAACATAAACTTCCTTGTCAAGTTTATTTTTGTAGGAAATATTAGAGAGTTATCATTCAATTCACTAAGGCACTGGCAAATCAAAGATAAAAAGAAAAATCCAATGATTAATACCAAGGGGTTTGAGCTACTAGAAGGTAACAAGGTCATCATTGTTTACCCTGCCCCAAAACAAATTTTAAAATATATTAATGAAAATGAAGTGGTCTTCGTAAAACCAAATGAAAAATGTTTTGATTATTATGTATATACCGAGAATACCATCGATGAGATTAAACATTTAGAGGTATAATATGAGTTATTTAGATGTCAACAATTTAAGTTTTAAATACCAAGAAAAACCAATTTTTGATGGCGCAGAAATGCGCCTTTTTGAAGGTGAACATATGGTAATTGTTGGGCCAAATGGTAGTGGTAAAACGACTCTATTAAATTTACTGGTTAAAGAACTAACGCCAGATAAAGGAACGATTAATTGGTTGAATACGATAACGGTTGGATATTTAGATCAATATGCTAGTGTTGATAAACAAAAGTTAGTTAGACACTATCTACTTGAAGTTTATGAACCACTATTCAATTTAGAAGACAAGATGAATAATTATTATCTAAGTATCGCAAATGGGACATCTAATAATGTGGAAAGAGATTTACATTATGCATCGGAAATTCAAGATCAATTACTAGAAAGTGACTTTTATCGAATTAAGTCCTCTTTAAGTAATGTGATTGGTGGATTAGGAATGGATATGGATGTTTTAGAAAAGAAAATCGATATCTTATCTTCAGGCATGCGGGAAAAGATAATCTTGGCTAAACTATTGTTGAAAGAAAGTGATGTCTTAATACTGGATGAACCGACTAACTTTCTTGACGTTGCCCATATAGAATGGTTAACTAAGTTTTTAAAGGCATACGAAAAAACCTTCATTGTTGTATCACATGATGAAGGTTTTGTTAGGGATATTGCCAAAGTAGTCGTAGCAATAGAGAATACTAAACTCACTAGATACAAAGGCGATTATCAATTTTATTTAGATACAAGAGCTTTAAGGATAGAACAACATGAGAAGGCTTATGAATCTCAACAACGTGAGATAAAAGTAAAACAAACTTTTGTGGAAAAAAACTTAGTAAGAGCCTCGACAACAAGAAGAGCTCAAAGTGTTAGAAAAGCCTTATTAAAGATGGAAGT
>JAQUCY010000007.1 GCA_028685975.1 Acholeplasmataceae bacterium
CTGTTATATAACCATCAACAAATGTATCATGTATAGCAGATTCACGCCCTTTTATCCAATTAGGAACCATTCCAACAGGAAAACGTCCAATTTTACCACTGATAAATTTCGCATAAACAGTAATATCCTTTGCAGGCATAATTGTCGGTAGACCTTCCCATCCAATAAAGATATCATCGGTAACAGGGTCTTCTATTGGCTCAACATAAGCATTAAAAGGGACTATTTTACTAATTTGTGTAACATCATCAATAACGAAAGTCACTTCATAATTGATTGGGATTGAACTAAACGAGGCATAATAATCAGTGTTTGAATAAATCGGAATTAATGCCTTGTTCCAACCACTAAATTGATAAGAGTACTCAAGTGTAGATGTCTTAAAGGGAACCACATCAGTAAAGGGTATCTCACCATGATCAACATAAACAGTATCGAGTAAGTTGATTCCATTTTCATCATAAAAATTGACCTCATAAGGATAATTTACTTGATTACTATAATGTACTTCGAGTTCATTAAATACGTTTCTAACAATTAAATAACTTCTCATACTTTGATGTGAACCTAAAGGAAAACTAGCAACATATTCATTACTGAATGGGTTGTATTGAGACATTTGAAACTTAATTATTCCCACTAAATCTAGTGTTAAATCAGTGGCTGATTCAGGATGAAACAAATATCCGAATTCTACCAAATCATAACCTTCTTTTAAGGCAAACGATGTCATATAAGTGTAATAATCGTTTCGTAATTTCAAATCATTCGACTGATTAACAAGAACATTTTTAACCGGATCAGTACTATTATAAACGGCAATTAGTGATGTATCTCGAACCGCGGTAAATCGATAAAGTTTTTCATAGCTAACAACTACACCGTCTTTCAACCAATAAGAAAATGTTTCTTCAGGTTTATTTACTGCTTCAACGGTTATTAAATCATTATAGCGATACGGCGCTTCGTTCAAAATGACACCATTATCTATTAAAATACTATAGGTATCCGTATTAACCACCTCATACTGTAAAGTAAACACCGTATGGGCATCAATATTTTCCAATGAAGAACCGTTATGGGATAACCAACGGTATGGCGCCTCTTTCACAATAAAACCTGGCTTGGTAGGTTTAGTAGCTAACGATATATAAGGATCCGTTATTGATGTGTGCGGCAAAACATATTGATAGCTTAACAGTTTTCCATTTGAATCAACAAACAAGACCACATTTTTATCCGGTTTTGAGAATACCGCTTGCAATTCTAATTGAGATTGAACCACAAATGAGTGATTCAATTTATAATTTGGATTTACAATCCCATTAATGACCCAAAATACAAATTCATAGTCATTTATTTGTCCGGGAGGCGTAATAGAAATTGTATCTCCTAGATTAGAATTAACCGTTGAAATCACTGAATTATCATCATCAAACAGTGAAGTCAGCTTAACCGTAACAGGTACTTTTGTGATATTACTAGATATCATCACAATCGACGAAATAAAAACAATCGCGACGATTCCCAACAGACTAAAGCCTTTAATTATTTTATTGTACATGTTTTCAATTTGATATATCATACTACCTCAGGAACCTTAAATTTTCCATTTCTTTATAGCATACACAAGCGCTTCCATTTAATATTATTTCAACCATTAATTTTAATCAGCTTGTTCCCCATAATAGATTATTAACATCACATAGATGGTTTCTTATTTTGCAGTATAACATAAAAAAAAGCAATTTATATTGCTACCTGTCATTTAATATCAAAGTTGCCTTTTTTTATATCATTTAAATATCTTCTTAGTTATTTTCTTTTATAAAAAATGTTTTCATTTTTTTTATATTGTTGTTAGATATTGGGCGTTAACAAATGTTATATCATTTATATTAACAAGACATTTGCAAGCGATATTTTAACTTAATTAGTTTGATGACTGAATAACAAGCAAAATCCCTCGATGTATTTCTAGGATTGCTTTATTCTTAATAATTTCATTAGATAAACCTAATGTATCGTATTGGAATAGTTCTTCACTTTCTAGTTCATACTTGGTTCCTTTAATCGACACTACTGAATCTAACAATGGAAATAAAGAGATATACTTAAAATTATCTCTCGTTATTTCATACAGTCCTTCTTCTAAACGGTTTATTTTATTGGTGTCATCCACGATAGTTAAGTTAGGGTACTTTTCCAATAATAATAAATTACCAACAAAATGATCACTTCTACTTCCTTTTATACCACCAACTAAAACAACCTCATCCGTATATTGATATGCATGCCTTAAAGCGTATGCGGTATCTGATTCATCTTTATCAACACTCAATTTAATCGTTTTAATATTTTCTAGTAAACTTTTATTCTTAAGAGAATCAAAATCGCCTATTGCTAAATCAATCTTGATATTTTGTCTTAAAAGCTCTGCTACAGCATTATCACAAGCATAAATAGTTTTACCCTCTATGCCAATAACACGCCTAACATCTTTAGGTACTGTAGGACTGATAACAACTATTTTCATTTTAATGAAAAAATCGCTTTTTCACGATCTTTTTGATTAAGAATATAAGAGCCGCTTACAACAATGTCAACCCCAGTTCCATGAACCATTGAAATAGTTTTATCGTTTATACCACCATCAATTTCAATTACATAGTTATAGTTATGCTTTTTTCTTAACTCATTTAATTTTTTTACCTTATCTATTTGATCTTGCATAAATGTTTGCCCACCAAATCCAGGTTCAACTGTCATTACTAGCACCAAATCAACCAATGGTAATAAACTAAAAAGTGTATCAATAGGTGTCGCTGGTTTTAATGATATTCCCGCTTTGACACCGTTATCTTTAATTTTTTTGATCGTCTTAAGTGGATTTTCGGTTTCAACATGAATCGTTATAAAGGTTGATCCAATCTTAACAAAATCATCAATATATTGATATGGATTATCAATCATAAGATGTGTATCAAGTGGTACTTTAGTAATATTTTTCAAATCTTTTAGTACTGGCGCACCAAAAGAAATGTTTGGGACAAAATGACCGTCCATTACATCCAAGTGAATGTAATCTGAACTGTTGATCGATTCAATTTCTGAGGCTAAATTATTAAAATCTGCAGTCAGTATTGAAGTTGCAACCTTCATTAATATCGCTCCTTTTGTTTGTCTATTTCATCATAAAATTTATGATAATTTTCTATTCTGGTAAGTAAGATGTTTTCATTAGTTTTAATGTTACATCCCGGTTCGTGAACATGATCACAATCATTGCCAAACTTACATTTCAATTTGTAAGTATCAAACTCAATAAAATAATTTTTTAACTCTCTTTTATCAAAAATATTAAAATCAAGTTTAGAAAACCCTGGTGTATCAGCAATTAAACCACCACTATACTCATAAAGTTCATTATGTCTCGTAGTATGTTTACCCCTACCTAATGCATCGCTGGTTTCTTGAGTTTTAAGTTCCAAGCCCGGCATCAATGCATTAATAAATGTTGATTTTCCGACTCCCGTTTGACCCGCAACCACCGTAACTTTATCTTTAAATATTTCTTTTAGAACATCAAAACCAACTTTTTGTTTACTATTAACATAATAAAGTTCATAACCGATGGTTTGATAATAAGTTAATTTAGATCTTAAATTATTTAAAGCAGTGGTTTCTAATAAGTCAATCTTAGAGATAATAATAATTGGCTTAATATGGGCTTTTTCAATCAAGACTAAAAACTGGTCTAATAAATTAAAACTAAAATCAGGTCTGATGGTAGAAAAAAACAATAAGATTTGATCGATATTACTAACATCAGGCCTATCTAATTGATTTCTTCTAGGCATGATTTCAGTTATTGGATAATTATCATCTGTATCATCATATAACACAATATCTCCTACTTTTGGTGAGATTTGAACTGTTTTGATGTCTTTTTTGGTACGCATGGTAGTTTGTTTATTAAAACTAGAATCCTCATCTAATCTAACGTAACGGAGTTTTCCGCTTGCTTTCGATTCAAAATGTTCTTTAGTATTCAGGTCTCTTATCGTGTACCAGCCACCAATTGATTTTATAATTCTACCTGTTTTCAAATATGATCTCCTTAAGATAAGTGTTGACTTCTCAACTGTCCACAAGCTGCGTTAATATCATGGCCTTGTTCTTTACGTAAAGTTGCATTAATTTTTAACTTTTTTAATGTTTGGAAGAACTTATCCATATCTTCTTTTCTACTTCTTTTAAACGGAGCTTCTAAAACTTCATTATAAGGAATTAAGTTAACATAAACATTCATTCCCTTTAATAGCTTCGCTAGTTCAATAGCGTGTTGTTCTTGGTCGTTTAAATCACGAATCATAATATACTCTATGGTTATTCTTCGGTTTGTTTTATTGATATAATATTTCATTGCTTTAACAACATCTTCAATTGGATATTTCTTGTTGATTGGCATTAATTCACTTCTTATATCGTTGTTGGGTGCATGTAAGCTAACCGCTAAATTTATTTGTAACATTTCATCTGCATATTCAATAATCTTGGGTACAATACCACAAGTTGAAACAGTAATATGTCTTGCTCCAATTTCTAAGCCTTTAGGATCATTAACATTTTTTAAAAATGTCATTAAATTTTCATAATTGTCAAAAGGTTCTCCAATTCCCATTACAACAATATGGGAAATTCTTTGCCCAAAAGCTTTTTCCGATTCAATTACTTGACTCATAATTTCACCAGCTGTCAAGTTTCTTTTCTTTTTTAATACACCACTTGCACAAAATCTACATCCCATGTTACATCCGACTTGAGATGTTACACATATCGAATATCCATAATTATGTGACATAACCACTGATTCAATTAAATTCATATCGTCTAAACCATACAAATACTTAACCGTTCCATCAGTACTCTTAGATTCAACCACTTTTTTCAAAGCAGTTAATTCAAAATTTTTATTAAGTAGTTCTAAAACAGACGGACTTAAATTAGTCATTTCTTCAAAAGAAGTGACTTTTTTCTTATATAACCAGTCAAAAACTTGAGAAGCTCGATACTTTTTCTCATTGTTTTCTAACATAAATTGTTGTAAATCTTCAAATGTTACTCCATAAATACTTTTCATTTATTCACCTTCACTATATTATACATTAACAACCAAAAAAACAAAAATAAAAAGAGGGAAACATCCCCTCTTCTATTGTCTTATTTCTGCACCTAATTCTTTTTGTAATCTAAAGATTAAACTCTTCATTACTTTATCAATATCTTCGCTCTCTAGCGTCTGAGTTTTAGAATTAAAGGTCATACGGTAAGCAAGTGACTTTTTGTTTTCACCTAACTTTTCGCCTTTATAAAGGTCAAAAAGCTCTAAATCAGTAAGGTATTTACGTGCAGTTTGACGAATCAAATTATCAATTTTAATTGATTCAAGTGACTCATCTACCACCACAGCAATATCTCTAACAATACTTGGGTATTTTGAAACAGGTTCAAATATTGGTTGATTAAGAATTAATTCTAATAGTAAATCAAGATTAATTTCAAAAATGAATGTATTATCTAAAATCGTTGGGTGTATTTTTCCTATTAGCCCTAATGTTTTATCTCCAACAACCACTTTTGCACAAACCCCTGGATGGTAACCTACCACACTCGTTTCTCTTAAAAAAGCTGCCTCAATATTATATTTTGAAAGTATGTTTTCTAAAATACCTTTAATAAGGTAATAGTTACTTTCTAAATCATATTTTAAGAACGAACTATTGATATATTTTCCAGTAATAATGACTGATAAATTAGTCGTTTCTTCTTCTTTAGAATAGACTCTTCCCACTTCAAATAGTCTCAAATCATCAATTTGTCTGGCAAGATGATATTGAACCGTTGAGATTAGTCCATTGGTTAAGCTTTGTCTTAAAACTGTCCTATCATCATTGATTGGATGAAGAACCTCGATAGACTCTTTATTCTCTAAAGTAAAACTATTTAATCCTTTATTATTAATCAAGGAGTAGGTAATAACCTCATTTAACCCCATGTTCCTTAAATGGTTTCTTAATTCTTTTATGAGATATTGTCCTCTTGAATATCGACCTAAAGCGGAATTTTCAGGCATTTTTGTTGCTAAGTTATTATAGCCATATAGTCTTGCTATTTCTTCAATTAAATCTTCTTTAATGATTAAATCTTTACGATAACTAGGCATTAAATAGTTGTTGGGTTTTGTTTCTATGATATTTAATCTTTTTAATATTGCTTTAATATCAGCGTCTGAAAATGAAGTACCTAGTAATTTATTGGTTTCGCTTGCTGTTATTTTTATAATAGTTGGCTTTTCAAATGGTTTTCCAGCAAAACTAATATTTTTATAAACTCTAGCACCGGCAACTTCAATCAAAAGTTCAGCTGCTCTATTTAGGGCAGTTCTCACTCTAATTTCATCCACACCTTTTTCAAACCTTAAACTAGAATCACTTTCTAAATTTAATCTTGATGATGTTTCTTTAATTCTATTAGGTTCAAACCAGGCTGCTTCTAAAATAATTTTTTTTGTATCTTGATCAACTGCACTATTTAATAATCCCATTACACCACCTAAAGCTTTGGGTACACGTCCATTTGTAATGGTAATATCGTTGGATCTTAAAATCCGTGTTTGTTCATCAAGTGTAATAACTTCATATAAATCAGTAGCTGGTTTAACAACTATAGTATCTGAACCAAACTTTTCTGCATCAAACGCATGCAGCGGGGTTCCATATTCTAATAATACATAATTGGTAACGTCAACTACGTTATTAATCGGTCTAATACCTGAGGCTATTAAATCTGCTTGAAGCCACATTGGTGATGGTTTAACAACGATATTATCTAAATATCTTGCATAATATCTCTTACAACCATCGTCAAGAATCTTTACTTGTAAAGGATTATCTGGGCCATTTTCTTCAAATTCAGGTTCAGCATTAGCTATCTTTTCATTCAAAACAGCCCCTAAATCATAGGCAAATCCTAACACACTAAGTAAATCAGAACGATTTGGTGTAATGGAAATTTCTAGTGATGATTGATTAAAATTCAATGCTTCAACCGCATTGGAACCCACTGTTGGTTGATAATCAAAGTTATAAATACCATCTTTAAATTCTTCAGCAATATCCTTATTTTCAACACCTAACTCTTGAAGTGAACAAATCATTCCTCTTGAATCGACTCCTCTAATAGTAGCCTCTTTAATTTCAAAATCACCCGGTAAGACTGCCCCAACTTTTGCCACAACAACATATTGCCCAGCTTTAACGTTTGGTGCCCCACAGACAATTTGTTCAATTTTAGTCCCAATATCAACCTGACAAACACTTAAATGATCACTATTTGAGTGTTTGACACATTCTTTAACATATCCTACAACAAGATTGTCAACCTCTAATAAAGACATCAAAGACTCAACCTCAGTAATGTGTTGATTGGTTAATTCATATAACCTTTCATTATCCGGAACTGTTACATATTTTTTTAACATATGAGTAGATATTTTCATTATTTTCTACCCCCTTTAAATTGATTTAAGAAACGAATGTCATTATTGTAAAATAGACGAATATCATCAACTTCGTACTTCAACATCGCCATTCTTTCAACGCCAACCCCAAAGGCAAATCCTTGAACCTCTTCAGGGTTATATCCACCCATTTTTAAAACATTAGGATGCACCATCCCCGCACCTAAGATTTCAATGTACTTTTTACCATCAAACACATCAACTTCAACTGAAGGCTCAGTAAACGGAAAATACGAAGGTCTCAAACGAATGGTTTTGTCATCACCAAAATAATGTTTAATCATAGCCAGTAAAGTCCCTTTTAAATCAGCCATTGTGATATCCTTACCAATTACTAAACCTTCAATTTGCATAAACTGATGACTATGATATTGATCATCATGGTCTCTTCGGTAAACTTTACCTGGACAAATTATTTTTATCGGTTCTCCATTACTTTCTAACATTGTCCTCGCTTGAACGGGTGAAGTATGCGTTCTTAGTAAATGCGTTGGATCAACATAAAACGAATCTTGCATGCCTCTTGCTGGATGACCTTGTTCAAGGTTTAACATCTCAAAATTATAATAATCAGTCTCTACCTCCGGTCCGTCTTTAATTTCATAACCTAATCCAATAAAAAATGTTTCAAAGTCTTCAATAACTTGTTGTAAAAGATGGCTTGAACCATTTGGAAAACTAATGCCCGGTAAAGTTACGTCAATCGCTTCATCTTTTAATTTCTTTTCAAGTCTTAAGTTTTCAAAATAGATTTTTTTCTCTTCAAACATCGATTCTAATTGAACTTTTGTTTGATTGATCAATTTTCCCATTAATGGTTTTTCTTCGTTTGGTAATCCTTTTAACAATACCATTAAATCCGATAGCTCACTCTTTTTTCCTAAAACGGAACTTCTCAAAATAGACAATTCATTGTCGTCATTAATCAGTTTTAAGTTTTGTTTGGTTTCCATAACCAATTTTTCTAATTTTTCTTGCATAAAACCCTTCCTTTTTTTATAAAAAAAGTCCTTAGAAAAAACTTCTAAGGACGAATCATCGCGGTACCACCTTAGTTCTAGATATAATATCTAGCACTCTTTAATACTTTAACGCAGTAATTACGGACATGATTAGTGTCTTCTAAAGGGTGAATTCTGTAATATTTGGTAACTTTTCACACCATCCAAAGTCTCTCTTAACCAAACATTATTTACATACTATTTCCTTATAATTGAATATTAATCTCTTCTTGAAGCTAAAATCGCTAACAATCTTAAGACTTGAATAAATATATAAACGGTTGATACGACTAAACCTAAAGCAACAACCCATTCATATTTTTTATCTGCTCCATGACTAACGATTTGTCTAGCTTCATCAAAATGCATCACTAGAACAAATGCCCCGTAAGCAATAAATAATAATGAAATAAACAACACTAATGGGCTATTAACATCACCAAATAGTACATAATACATTTGGCCACCATCAAATAAACTAACTAAAGAAACTGTAATTATACTAAACAATAGTCCAAATGAAATCCCCAACATAATTCTTCTAAATCTTGAGGTTACAACAATTAACTTTGTTGAATACAACACCAACATACCAGCAAATATCCCAATGGTAATAAGAGCCGCTAACCCAACAATGTTGAAATCTGGAAAGGCTGCCGTGTAGATTAGGGTAATCATTCCTAATATAACCCCTTCACTAAGTGAATATACCGCCCCAAACGGAGCTGCTAATCTTGGAATAAATGAAGCAATCATCACAGAGATAAACGCAGTAAATAGTGAACCAATTAAAACACCTACATAAATTGTTGGGTAATTAGCAAGTAAGAAAAAACTACCAATTGCACCAACAAATAATAGTGCTAAGAACAATAATGTTTTTAGTGAAATACCAAGATAGCTCGCACCATAAGCTATTGGTTGGTCCTTGGTCTCTTCGTTAACTTTCCTAAAAATCGGATTTATATTTTGCATAACAATCACTCCTTACACAATATTATAACTTAAATTTATCAAAGTGCAAATAAACCTTGTTCAAATATGTCTGTCTTTTCTTCTAAATCAGAGAATGACCCACTTTTTTCCATATTCTCAAAAACAGTTTTATTAATCTTGGTTCTTTCCCTAACATCCTCTAATGATCTAAATGGTTTTTTATTGCGTTCTTCAACAATTGAATAAGCCGCATTTTCGCCTAAACCATCAATACTAACAAATGGTAATCTTAATCCATTTTCCTCCATAACACAATCTTTTGCTTGTGATTTGTTGATATCCACAGGAAGGAATTTGAATCCTCTTTGCATCATCTCAAATGCTACATAATACATTGTTAATAAATCTTCCTCTTTAACCGTTAATTGATTCATATTAATTTTTTCAAGTTCTTTAATACGATTTCTTACGGCATTGATAGAACTGGTTAAAATATCATGTTCAAATTGAGTCGCACGTTTTGAAAAGAATGCGCTATAAAACAATAATGGCGAATAAACTTTAAACCAAGCAATTCTGACAGCACTTAAAACATAAGCTGCTGCGTGAGCTTTAGGGAACATGTATTTAATTTTACTACAACTCCAAATATACCAGTCAGGAACTTTGTTACGTCTCATTTCATCGGCATACTGGTTCCACTGATTTTTTTGCGTAATAGGTTTACCCTTTCTAACAAACTCCATAATATCAAAAGCTGTTGACGGATTTAAACCATAATTTAGCAATTGAACCATGATGTCATCACGACATCCAATAATATCATTAAAGTTAATTTTTCCGTATTCAGGGTGTCCACTAATTAAGGCTTGTGAATTTCCTAGCCATACGTCTGTCCCATGAGAAAGACCTGATATCTTAACCAAACCAGAGAAACTCATTGGTTTTGTTTCAATTAACATTTTTCTAACAAAACTTGTTCCTAATTCTGGTAAACCAAATGAAGCAACTTCACTTTCTAATTCATCATTGGTTAAACCAATCGATTCAGTTGAACCGAATAATTTATAGACTTCTTTATCATCAACGGGAATATCTTGAGCTTCACTAAATGGAAATTCATTGGGATGTTCATGAACATAATCCATTAAATATTTAATTATCGTTGGATCGTCGTGTCCTAATATATCCAGCTTTAATAAGTTATTTTCAATCGAGTGATAATCAAAGTGGGTTGTTTTCCAATCTGATTTAATATCATCCGCAGGGTATTGAACTGGGGTAACATCAAAAATTTCTTTATGCTCAGGGACAACTACAATTCCACCAGGATGTTGCCCAGTTGAACGTTTGACGCCTTCAATTTTTTTGGCAATTCTTGAAACTTGAGCGTTTCGAATATTAGTAATATTATTATCTTCTAGATAACCTTTAACATATCCAAACGCAGTACGTTCTGCAATAGTGGAAATAGTCCCTGCTCTAAAAGCTCTGTCTTCCCCAATTAATTCTCGCACATATGCATGGGCTTTTGCTTGATAATCCCCACTGAAGTTTAAATCAATATCAGGCACCTTATCTCCATCAAAACCTAAGAATGTTTCAAAAGGAATGTCTTGACCATCTTTAACGAGTTTTGCCTCACAAAATGGACAGTTTTGATTAGGTAAATCATAACCCGAACTAATTCCATCAAATAATGATTGAAAGGCTTGTTCATTAGGTGTTATTCCGTACTTAGCTATTTCATCATCCGTTAATTTAAATACTGTAAAGTCTCCATTTGGGCAACGGTAATGTGGCTTAAGTGGATTAACTTCAGTGATATTCATTAAGGTCGCAACTAGACTTGATCCCACAGAACCTCTTGAACCAACTAAATAACCATCTTCTAATGATTTTTTCACTAGTAAGTGGGAAATATAATAAATTGGGGCGAACTCATTGTTAATAATATTGGTTAATTCATTTTCAATTCTTTCGGATACAATCGGATGTAGGTTTTTTCCGTAAAGTTTTTCAGCATTTTCAGTGACAATTCTTCTAACCTCAACTTTAATTGAAGGGATTCCCACCGAATCTTTAAAAGCGTCATCTTGAAGCGAATATAATGTTTTAGGGAAAGCTTCTATCTTATCAATTTGATTATTCAAATGATTCGTGTTTGTAACTACGATTTGATGGGCAAATTGTTCACCTAAAAAACTAAATTGTTTTAACATTTCATCAGTTGTTAAAAAATAAACGAGCGGCGCTTCATTATATTTTGCTAAATCATGTAAACCACCACCAACCATTTTAGCTCTAATAAAGATATCTCGATAAATTTGATCCTCTTTATTTAGATAGTGGACATCTCCAGTGGCAATAACTAGTTTATTTAATTTTTCAGCAGTTAAGATAATCTTCCTGATAGTAGATTCTATAATAAACTCAGCATCAGGACCTAAATCCTGAGCTAAATGTTTATAAGCTTGAGGCGGTTGAACCTCAATATAATCAAAGAGCTCCATCGCTTGTTCAAGGGCTTCATCTGTCTTGTTTAATGCTGCTTCAAACACAAGTCCATTGACACATCCCGACCCAACTAAAATGCCTTCACGGTATTTATCTAACGTGGATTTTAACAAGATTGGACTACCAGAAAAGTGATCGGTTAACGTGTCACTAACTATCTTAAATAAATTCTTATATCCTACTTTATTTTTAGCAAGTAAAGTTAGGTGACTAGGGAAATCACATTTCCAAGCAATTTCTAAATCAATTTGTTTATTAATATCACTATGAAGACTAATATCTTTCTTTAATAAATCATTTAACATTTGCACAAATATTTCAGCAGTTGCATAAGCATCTGCAATCGCACGGTGATGTTGGTCAAGTTTAACTTTAAACTGTTTAGCGACAGCTTTTAAGTTAAAACGTTTTAATGAATCACTGTAATAATATTTGGCTAAATTCATCGTATCAATCGCTGGATAGCGTTTAACTTCAAATCCTAAACCGGCCATTTTTTGATAAATGTGTCCTAGATCAAAGGTTGCATTATGCGCAACTAAAATTGAGCCTTCAATAAAAGCTAAGAATTTCGGTAGAACGTGATCAATCGTTTCTGCATCTTTTAAATCCGCATCTGTAATGGTCGTTAATTCAGTTGTAAAATAAGATAGTTTTTGTTCGGGATTGACAAATGAATTAAATTCACTTGTGATAACCATATTTTCAATTTTAACGGCGGATATTTCAATAATTTTATCGCGTTTTGCAGATAAACCCGTAGTTTCAATATCAAAAACAACATACGTTGCTTTTCTTAAGTCAATATCAGCATCATCATAAGCCATCTTAAAATCATATTCATTTACATAGTTTAATTCAACCCCATAAATAGGTTTGATGTCTTTTCCTTTTGAATACTTATATATATCTGGGTACGCATAGACGCCATCATGATCTGTAAACGCAATGGCTTTATGACCCCATTTGACAGCTTGATCAATGTAGTCTTTGGCTTCTGTTATACCATCAAGATTACTCATCATTGTGTGCACATGAAATTCAACACGTTTTTCTTTAGCAGTATCTTTTCTTTCTTTTTTAGATACTTTTTCTAACATCGATATATCATTCGCCATCAAAACAACATCTTTGATATAGGTATCATATTCCACTCTACCATACGCTTTAACAATCCCACCGATTTGGTAATTTAAAGCTTCAGCAATTTGAGCATCACTATTTAAAAACTGTTTTATGACAATTGCATCTTCATCATCCGCAATTGTCATTTGTAGTAGAGAAACTGTCTTTAGTTTCTTAACTTCTACTTCAATAATGACTCCTTCTATGGTAAAGGAAGGATCTCCTTGGGTATTTAAATGTTTATCCAATGCATAATTATCAACCGGTATATCTTTGATTGGGCTTACTTTATCACCCATAAATTTTCGTTTATAGTTTTTGGTTCTGACAGGTTTTATTTGTTCTTTAGGTTCTGCCTTTGCAATTACAGGAATCTCTGTCATTGCTTTAGCTTTCTTTTGTTTTAGTTTAACCTCATTTGTCACCAAAGTTTCATCTGTTACGAACTTGATATCTGTAGAAAGTCCATAAGCATTAAAATAATTTTTAAGCATGGAAATCATTCTTGAATATTTAGATAATTCAGGATCAACAATAATGTTGTAACCATTATCCTTATGTTCAACCTTACAGTTCTTATAGACTGAGTAACTTGATCTTTTATCAACCAATTTATCTAATAACCAATTATAGTAAGTAACCGGATATTGTTTAAAGATAGAATCATCCTTAATTGATAGGTTAATTTCAACTTTATCAATAGTACCTTTTATTGAGAAATATAACTTTAATTTATCAATAAACGCATCGAAACCTTCTGGTGTTGGCACAGTAGGAAATTCAACAAAAAAAGTCCAAGTTTTGCTGTTAGGCTCAACTTCTAGTTTTTTAAGTGTAGCTTGATTCAAAGCTACTTCTTTAAAATTGGATTGTTGTAAAAATAGTTCAAACTTATTCACGTGATTCACCTTTGGTATTAATATTTGTCATTTTAATTAATTCTGCGTATCCTTTACTCAGATAAACTTGGGCAAAGACAATCCCAACTAACCTTAAAAATTCAGTCCCAAATAATATTCCTATTAAAGTCAGAAAGTAATAGATTGTAAACGCATAACACGATAAAACAAAACGGTACCTAATTTTAAGTTTGGGGATATTATATGCACTTAATCCGGTAATTATCAATATCAAAAACAAACCTAAAGTAAACTCATTAATAATCGTACCAATGACACTTCCTAAGATATAACTGCCTTTATAATCTTGATAGGTAAGGTCCAGTGCATCAAATAATTGTGTTTTATCCTCATTAGAACGCATGTTAAAATTAATCTCATCTAGACCTAATTCTTGATAAGTTAGACTACTGACCAAAACAGGGCCATAATAAAGATCAAGTGAGGTTTGCGTGAAATTAAATAATATTCCAATCACGGTTTCTGTTGCTTTAAACCCAACAAAGTGCCCATCTTGGAAAAAAACACCATCATTTTCTTCCCCAACTAACTGATAATTCACAATTGAATTTGCAAGATTTTCGTTATATAAAGCATTTGAGAGATTAACTTTTAAAGTGCTGTCCATTTCATTTTGAAGGCTAGCTTTGACAAAAATAGGAAGCGAAACTATCAATGATAAAAATAATATGTATAAGAATACATATCGTAATTTATCATGAATAAATTGTCCTATTTCCTTAGGTGCAACAAGCCCTCTATTTAATCTTTTTATCATAACGACCTCTATGAATTATTATAACACAAATAACCAGTTATGTTAAAATAAGATTGGTGATAATTTTGGAACTCTTTACACATGAAAAGCATTACAACACTTTAAACAATTATTATAGAAACAAATACGGGAAAAAAGTTTTTAAGATTGCCTTAAATGGCAATTTTACATGCCCAAACATTGATGGTACAGTTGGTAAAGGTGGATGTACTTTCTGCAGTGCAATGGGAAGCGGTGAGTTTGCTGGCTCAAAAAAAGATTCTCTTGAAATCCAATTTGAAAAGATTACCGCTATGATGGAAAATAAATGGAATGATGGTTATTATATTGCTTACTTTCAAGCCAACACAAACACCCATGGTCCGCTTGATAAGCTAAAATACTTGTTTGAAAAAGCTATTTCTTTAAGTGATAATATTGTCATGTTAAGTATTGCCACTAGACCTGATAGTTTACCAATTGAAGTCTTGGATTATTTAGCAGAACTTAATAAAAAAGTAAAAATTCAAGTTGAATTAGGGCTTCAAACCATTCATGAAGAAACTTCAATTTTAATCAACCGATGTCATGATTTAATCACATTTAATAACGCGGTTAAAGCGCTTAGAGAAAGGGATATTGAAGTAGTTGTCCATATTATTAATGGACTCCCAGGTGAATCAAATGAAATGATGTTGGATACTGTCAAACATTTAAATACACTTGACATTCAAGGGATAAAAATTCATATGTTACATATTATCCAAAAAACTAAAATGGGCTATGAGTATAAGAAAAACCCATGGCCACTTTTATCATTAAATGAATATAGAGATATCGTTACCAATCAACTAAGACATTTAAGAAAAGATATTATTGTACATCGGATTACTGGTGATTCCAAAAAAGAAGATTTAATAGCGCCTCAATGGACTTTAAAAAAATTTGTTGTGTCCAATGAAATCGATAAATATATGAGAGCGAATATGTATTATCAAGGAGACCTTTATGAGAGTCAATCAAATTAGAGATTTTGTTATCAGTTATTTAGTCAATCATCTTTCCAAAGATGATGTCGTTATAGATGCAACAATCGGTAATGGTCATGATACATTACTGCTATCTGATTTAAGTAAATATGTCTATGGTTTCGATGTTCAGCAACAAGCGATTGAAACAACCCAAGAACTATTAAATGACCATCAAGTTTCTAATTATAAACTAATTCATGATTCTCATGAAAATATTTTAAAATATGTAAAAGATTTCAAAGCGGTTATCTTCAATCTCGGCTACCTGCCTAATAGTAATAAAGAAATAAAAACTAATAAAGATTCTACTATTAATGCCCTAAACTCTTTGGTTCGTGTAATGAAACAAGATTCGTTTGTTATCATCACATGTTATCCTGGTCATGATGAAGGTTTTATCGAATCAGAGGCCATCATGAAGTTTGTCAGTAATTTAGATAACTCATTTACAACCCTAAAGTATACTGTTCTTAATAAAAATAAATCACCCTTTGTGATACTAATCGAAAAGAACCGCTAAAAATATAAGGAACGACCGAAATCGTTCCTTTTTTATTAATCTTTTACAACCACATTTACTAATTTCTTTTCAACAACAATTACTTTAACGATTGTTTTTCCTTTTGTAAAGTTTAATACATTTCTTAATGACAAAGCTTTCTCTTCAATCTGCTTATTAGAAGCAGTTTGTTTTATAGTCATTTTATCTCTTAGTTTACCATTAACTTGAACCACCATTTCAATTTCATCTAAGATTAATTTAGCTTCATCATAGGTTGGCCATTCTTCATAAGCAATGGTGTCTTTTCTATTAAACACTGTTTGATATAGTTCCTCAGTGATATGCGGACAAACTGGATTTAACAACTTCAAAAATCCTATCGCATGTTTTCTAGAAAATTTCTTTTCTTTATAAACATCATTCACAAAAATCATCAATTGACTGATTGCGGTATTAAAATTTAATGATTCGTAATCTTCAGTAACTTTCTTCACTGTAAAGTTATAAGAATACTCTAAAGCCTCAACCTCATCTTCAAGTGGCATATAATACATACGCCAAACGCGTTCTAAGAAACGCTTAGATCCATCGATCGCTTCAGTATTCCAAGGTTTATCAGCGGTCAGTGGCCCCATAAACATTTCATATAATCTGAGGGTATCTGCCCCATATTCATTAATAACATCATCAGGGTTAACGACATTACCTTTAGATTTGCTCATTTTAAGATTATCGTGTCCTAAGATCATTCCTTGATTAACAAGTTTCAAAAATGGTTCTTTTGTCTCTACTATCCCAAGATCGTATAACACTTTATGCCAAAATCTTGAATACAATAAATGCCCTACAGCATGTTCAGCACCACCAATATATAAATCAACTGGTAACCATTGTTTAAGTTCTTCTTTAGCTTCTAAAGAATTAAGTGGTAAGAAACCAATCAAACTCTTTAAAGCGTAACCAATATAATACCAACTAGAACCTGCTAATTGTGGCATGGTGTTGGTATCTCTTTTATATTTAATGCCATTTTTTGAAACATAAAGCCATTCTTTTGCGTTGGCAAGAGGTGATTCACCGGTTCCAGAATGTTTAATATCTTTTAATACCGGTAATTCAAGAGGTAACTCATCTTCTGAAAGAATGTGAACATTATCTTCTTCATCAATCAAGACAGGGAATGGCTCTCCCCAATAACGTTGACGTGAGAACACCCAATCACGAAGTCGATAATTAATTTCTTTTTTACCTTTTTTTGTAGCCTCTAAATACTCAACGACTGAGTTAAATGCTTCTTCATTATTCAAACCATCAATAAAATCACTGTTAATATGAATACCATCACCTGTAAAACAAGCTTCTTGTGTATCAATAATCTTCTTGATGTCAAGTCCATGTATACTCGCAAACTCAAAGTCTCTTTCATCATGGGCAGGAACAGCCATTACTGCTCCGGTTCCATAGCTATTTAAAACATAATCAGCAATCCAAATAGGTATTTTTTCATTGTTAACTGGATTTATCGCAAATGCACCGGTAAATACACCTGTTTTTTCTTTATTTAACTCACTTCTATCAAGTTCAGTTTTTTGTTTGGTAACCTCAATATATTCTTTAACTGATTCTAATTCATCTTGAGTCGTAATCTCTAACACAAGCGGATGTTCTGGAGCTAACACACAATAGGTTGCTCCAAAGATAGTATCTGGTCTTGTGGTAAAAATCTCAAAATTATAGTTAGTATGATTAACATCAAAGCTAACAATTGCACCTTCACTTCTACCAATCCAATTCTTTTGAATTTCTTTGATGTGTTTTGGCCAATCAAGCGTTTCTAAATCTTCTAATAATCTATCCGCATATTCAGTAATATTTAAGACCCATTGAACCATTGGCTTTTTAATGACTGGATAATGCCCTCTTTCGGAAACCATCTTCCCATTTTCAATGATTATCTCATCGTTCGCTAATACTGTTCCTAAACCCTCACAAAAATTGACTTCAATGCTCTTCCTCTCAGCTAAACCTAATTCATATAGCTTCGTAAAAATCCATTGAGTCCATTTATAGTATTCTTTGTCAGCAGTTGCGAATTCCCTATCCCAGTCAATCCCAATCCCTGCTCTAATAATTTGACCCTTAAAATTTTGAATATTTTTATAGGTAAAAGTTCTGGGATCATTTCCTGTTTGTAGCGCATATTGTTCCGCCGGTAACCCAAAAGCATCCCACCCCATTGGGTGTAGGACATTATAGCCTTGCATACGTTTGAATCTCGACATTATGTCAGTTGCTGTATAAGATTCAATATGACCCACGTGAAGTCCTTGCGCAGAAGGGTAAGGGAACATATTTAATACGTAATACTTAGGTTTAATTATTTCATTTTCAGTTTTAAATGTTTTGTTGTCAAGCCAATATTTTTGCCATTTAGGCTCTATTGTTTTAAAATTATAAGTCATAAACACACTCCATACAAGATGATTATATCACTTTTGCCGCTTTATGTTAAAAAAAATAAGGGATCCCCTTATTTTATTGCTGAATCTACGAAACTAACTAATTGACCAACCGTTTTAATGTTTGTTGCATCTTCATCACTAATCGAAATACCGAATTCATCTTCTATATTCATAATTAGCTCTACTGCATCCAAAGAGTCTGCCCCTAAGTCTTCAGCAATGCGAGATTCTAAGTTTATCTTTGCAGGATCAATATTAAGTTCGCTTAGTATAATTTCTTTTACTTTATCAAAAGTCATGTTCACTACTCCTTTATAATCTAGATTTTATTATATCTTTTTATTTTATTTTGTCAAGTTTTGATGCTTCAATACTCCTATTTACTCATTTCAACATATTATCTTGAATTTCATCTTATGATTATGATTTTTTTAAGTAATTTTGTCACTTATACATTAGACTAAAGAAGGTTATAATCAGTTTAATCATTTAAATTTATTGTGAATTATGAATTTAATTTATATTTTGATAACGTTATTATCTAAATATTAATCGCTTTTGCTTGCTAAATTTCTCTTTTTACGATATTATTACTCAAGAGTAATTAATATTAAGTTATAATAAACTCGAAGGTGAATAAATGGAAACACATTGGTTACAAAAATATAAGATTGCCCATCGAGGTTATCACACATCAGACAAATCTATATTAGAAAACACGAAAGAGGCATTCATTGAAGCTATCAAACGTGATTATGCTATCGAATTAGACACAAACATCTTAAATGATGGTAATGTTGTGATTTTTCATGACCCTAATTTAAAGCGGTTGGCAAATCTTAACAAAAAATTAAAAAATATCACTTTAGAAGAAATTAGAACCATTACGTTGATCGATAACAAATCAACCATTATGACTTTTCCAGAAATGTTAAAACTGATTGATGGAAAGGTTCCACTAGTTATTGAGTTAAAACCCTTTGGTGGTTATAAGAAGCATTGTGAAGAAGTCTACAAACATCTTCAACAATACCATGGAAAGTATGTAATTCAATCTTTTGATCCAAGAATTCTTCTGTGGTTTAAAAAACATGCGCCTGAGGTCTTAAGAGGTCAAATCACTGAAACATTCATTGAAGAACCAATCATTCCTGGATTCTTAAAATACTTCATGTCCTCTATGAAATTAAACTTTTTAACTAAACCACATTTCATTAATTATAAGATTCAAGATTTGCCCAATAAATTTATTGAAAAATCAAAGCGTAAAGGTCGCCTTATCTTAGGCTATGTCGCTAGAAATCAAATGGATTTTGATTTTATGATTAATCACTATGATAATTGTGTCTTTGAGTATTTTAACCCTACTTAATAAAAACCCACTTCACTAAGGAAGCGGGTTATTTTTTTAATCTTCTACATCTAGATGTTCTAATAATGATTTTTTAACTTCTGGTTTAACATCCCCATGCTTAACAAACAACATGGTTCCTAACGCGATTAATACAGCAACGGTAGCGTAAGGAAATAACACTTTACGACCAAACATATCCATAAACATACCGCTTAATAATGGGGTAATTGCTTGAGCCGCCATACTAAATGCGTAATAATATCCTGTATATCTGCCCACATTAGAACCTTTAGATAATTCAACAACCATAGGATAACTATTTACATTAATACTTGCCCATGCGATTCCAGTTAACCCTAATATAACATAAAGTAAAAAGCCTGTATTAGGGGTAATAAAATATACGGATCCAAAACAAAATGCTAATAACATAACACCAAATAAGATTGTTTTCTTTCGACCAATTTTACTGGAAATAATTCCAATCGGAATAAAGGCTAAAATGGCGGTTACATTCGCAATCAATAAGGCTGCTGAGAAACCCATATTTAATATTTTAGGTGCATAGTCTGATAGTTTTGAGGTAACAGCATTATACCCCATAAACCAAAAGAAAACAGAGAATAAGATTAACAATAAGCTGATTAACTTATCTTTTGGTAACTTTTCATTTTCAACGGTCTCAACATTATCTTCAGCAATTCCTAAGGTTTTTTCTAGTTTAATTCTTTCCTCAACTAACTTAGGTTCTTTAACCTTATATAAAAAGATTAACAAGAAAACAATCATTAATCCGCCAATAATAATGAATGCCCAAGAATAATTAACATATGAATACTTATCAATACCGAGTACCATCGAGAGTACCAAAAATATAGCCGCTCCCAGTGCTCCCATCAAATTTATAATGGCATTAGCTTTGCTTCTTAAAGGTTTGATTGTTACATCAGGCATAAGTGCTACTGCTGGAGATCTAAATGTGCTCATCGCAATTAAAGCAATCAATAATATTACAATAAATACTGTAAAAGTGGACCAATCAGAGGTGGTTTGTTCCCATGCCAACCCTCTTAAATATAAATTGTAAGCTTCTTTTATATCATATGTTTCTGCTAAACTAAGGGTTGTTTCTTCATCATAACCATTAGATATATAATCGTCTAAAATTTTCCCTAATTTTGCTCGATAAGTTTCATCACCTATTTCATTATAAACCATTACCCAATCAGAAACTTTATTATCTAATTCTTTAATGTTTTCGTATTCACTAACAATAGAGGATTCATGATCAATTTTAGTTGTCTGATAATTATCAACAAAAGCAAGCCCCACTAACGCAAACGCTGCCACCACTGTCCCTATAACAATAAAGGGAGTCCTTCTACCTCTTTTAGAGTTTGACTTATCTGAAAGTGCTCCAAAAAAAGGTAACATAAATAAGGCAAAAATATTATCAAGCGCTAAAACAAAACCGCTTAACGTTTGATTGAATCCAAACTTATCAATTAATATCTTGCCAATTAAACTATCATACGATGACCAAAACATACTGATCAACATAAATGCTAAACCTACATAAATTGTTTTCTTATAATTTAGTTTCATGAAGCCTCCTATTATTTAATATCCGTTCTATTGAACATCGTTATTCCTAAAGTTGTAAATAACACGATATATAATGTTGACATTCCCAATGTGTAACTAAGTTCTTTTCCTGTCATCCATTGATTACTTAAAAACCAAGCAAAATGCTGATCGGGTAATAAATTCAAGAAAAATTGAACAATTTCATTACTACCACCAGTAAAAAACAAAATACTGTACACAATCGATAACAAGAAACTTAACCCAATCACAATCACAATCGTAATACCAGTTGATTTGGTTAAAAATGCAATCATTAGGACCAGAGAAATTATCACTATATACATTAATAAACCCATTCCTAATGAATAAAATACGTACAAAATTTCACTTAATTCAAATCCAGTTGGAGAATAACCAAAGAATATAGAACCTAAGACTAAACTGATTATGGCATTAATCATCATTACAACCGCTGCATAAATAACAATCGTGATTAATTGTGATAAATAAATGCTTATTCGGCTATGTCCGTGAATTGTTTTCTGTCTAATCGTGTTAAAGGAAAAATCTTTGGTGGCAATCATCCCAATCACGATTGCCAAAATTATTCCCGCATTATTACTTGATTGGAAAACTGACTTCATAAAATACTGTCCTGATAAAACTGGCATTCCTGGGATACCTTCTGAACCATCTAAGGTCCCCGGTGGAATTTCTAATATAAGATTAAAAACAACATACATTAAAACAACACTCACAATCGACAAACCTGCTGTAATAATTAATCCAACTAAGGCGGATTTATCTTTAAAAAGTCTGAAAAAATCAGCTTTTAATAGATTTTTCATACTTCGCCTCCCATTAATTCAAGATAAAATTCTTCAATCGTTTTTTCTTTTTGAATAATATTAGTTACCTTAATACCTTTTTGAGATAACGATAAAACAACATCGCTAATCATTATTTCGTCATAAACCTTAACTGCATGCCCTTCAACTTCAACTTGTTCAAGTCCCATCATCTTTAATACTTGAAGCGTTTCTTCTGGTTTATCCACCACAATAACAGTGTGTTTTTTCCCTTGGCTCATTAATTCTTCTTTACTAATTTCTTTAATCAATACCCCTTTATGAATAAAACCATATCTGGTTGCTACCCTCGATAACTCATCAAGGATATGGGAGCTAATTAAAAAAGTAATCCCGCGTTTTTCATTAAGATTAATAATTAAGTTTCTCATTGAAACAATTCCTTCAGGATCTAAACCATTCATGGGTTCATCTAACAATAAAAATTTAGGATCACTTAATAAAGTCAACGCAATACTTAAACGTTGTTTCATCCCTAAAGAAAAATTCTTAACCGTTTTTTTCGAATCAATGACTTCACTTAATCCAACTAAATTAAGTGAATCGATAAACTTTTTATTTAAATCACCCTTTAACCCAATAATATAAGCCTGGGCTTTGAGGTTGTCCATTGCGGTCATATTTAAATAAAGTGATGGCGTTTCAACGACTGCGCCTATATGACTCGTACTAGAATGGTTGAGTGTCCCATTCTCAAATAATGAATATTCACCTGATGTTTGTTTAATTAAACCAGAAACCATTCTAATTAATGTGGTCTTACCAGCCCCGTTTTCACCTATGAAGCCATAAATATCTCCCTCATTAATAACCATATTCACTTTGTTAACAGCGATTTGGGATTTATAATTCTTGGTTAAATCTTTCGTTCTTAAAATTTCCATAGAAACCCCCTCTAATGAACATTATATCAATATATAGTTGCTTTTAATTACATTTTTAATAATTATCGTAATTTTCATGTATTTCGAAACAAATAAACCAACTATCTAATTATTTATCTTAAAAAAAGAGGTTAACCTTTGTGAGGTCTACCTCTTTATGCATCTAACCTTAATTTAGGTTATTCAACGTATCTAAATTCAGTTTCAATAATATGGAATGATGCAGTCAATGGTTCTTCAGCTGTCCCTGATTGACCTGGTAATGCCATAAGCACTATTTTTGTCAGTGGTCCTGAAATTAACTTTTCATAAACGCCATCTCCGTTTGCATCAAAAGTAATGGTTTGTTCTAAAGACACATCATTATTAGGTTTAACAATAACAGATGTACCTGCAGTCCCTTTAAAAGTTACTTTTAAAGTATTTCTTCCAGCAGTTTCAGCTTCAGTAACATCTCTATAGAAATGTGCATAGCTTTGATCAGCAACTTTAGAAACATCAATCTTTACACCTGTTTCATCTGTGGTAATTGTGTAAGCACCAGAATCATCACCTACAAAACCATTATTTAAATCAATTGGTTCATTTGGTACAAATTCGGGTTCAACGTATCTTAAGATTGATTTTGTAAAGACTAATTCTCCAGTAACACCCGTTTCTCCACCCGGATTAACAAAGAATACTAGACTTATGGCTTCAGGATAATCAGCAACAAAGTTAATCTTACCTTCAGCATCTGCTGTAAGTGTGTGTTCATTCGCACCAACATTATTCGCCTTAAACATTACTTTAACACCTGGATCTGTTTCAATTTGAATGTCAAATACATTAAAACCTTTTAGTTCTTCTGGGAAACTAATTGTTTGTGCCATCCAACCTGAAACATCAGTGAATGTAACTACTAATTGATCTGTTT